>JBCBHB010000218.1:0-5372 GCA_038526025.1 Pseudomonadota bacterium | reverse complement strand
GTGTAGGCGCCGTCCTCGAACGCTATGCGGGATATGGGCTTTCCGAGATTGACCTTCGCCTGCGGCAGGCCCGCGGCCAGGCCGTCGACCAGCGCGCGCATGCCGCCCTCCAGGCGCAACGCTCCCGCCATCGGGTGAAAGTCGAGATCGCGACGCAGGGCGCCGCCGCCGTCCTCGAAGACGAGACGGCCCGCGGCATGCTGTTCGAAGACCCTGACGCCAAGCCTTTCGGCAAGCGTGAGGAGGCGCGTGTTCTGCGGCCAGAGCCAGGCGGGGCCGAGATCGTAGCGCGCGGCCCCCTGTGGTTCGTCCGGGACCTGCTGCGAGAGGATGCGGCCGCCGAGGCGGGGGCGCGCTTCAAAGAGCACCCAGTCCCGCCCCGCCCGCTCCAGCGCATCGGCGGCAGCGAGCCCGGCCAGCCCACCGCCGATGATGGCCACGTCGTGCACGGGATCAGACCATGGCCGCGAGATGGCCGGTCTTGACCCAGAGCTTCGCGCCCTCGGCCCCGGCAGTGGCGGCGAGGGCATGGCCCGGCGGCAGGCGCAGCCAGTCCCACGCACCGAGGGTCTCACCGCCCTCGTCGACGCTGCCGGAGAGTACGAAGATCTCCAAGCCGTCATGCCCCTCGAGCCGCACCTCGGCACCCGGCGCCCAGGTCTCGAGCCGTACATCCTCCCGCCCGTCGACGAAGAGCGGCAGGACGCTGACGCCAGGCCGATCCGCCGCCGGCACAGGTGCGGATTTCTGCGTCGCAATGCGCACATGCGTCCGGTCCGCAGGGTCGAACTGGTGCAGCTTCACCAGGATCGTCGTGCCTTCGGGCGCCGAGGGCGCGTGATGCGAGGTGGGCGGGTTGCGGATGTAGCTGCCGGCCGGGAAAGCGCCGTGCTCGTCCTCGAACACGCCGTCGAGCACCAGGAACTCCTCGCCGCCATCATGGGTATGGGCGTGGAACTCGGCGTTCGGCGCGAAGCGGACGACGGTGGTGGCTCGGGCCACCTCGTCACCGATCCGGTCGAGCATCTTGCGCTCCACCCCCCGCATGGGCGAGGGGCGCCAGGCGTTCTCCGCGTCTCGCACAACGACGCGGGCGGTGAAATCGGCGTTCAGCTCCATGGCGATGCTCCTTTGCTGACCGTGCTGATAGCTCAATTGCGTCCGGCCATCACGCCGCCGTCCACATCGTGAACGGCGCCGGTGGTCCAGCCCGCCTTGTCGGAAAGCAGGAAGGCGACATGCGACGCCACGTCCTCGACCCGACCCACACGGCCGACGGGGTGGAAGGCATCGAAACCGTCAGTCAGCGTTTCCTCGATTTTGTCAGGCTCGATGAAGGCGCCGTAGATGGGCGTGACCACCACGGCCGGGGAGACGGCGTTGACGCGGATCCCGTGCTCGCCAAGCTCCATGGCAAGGTGCTGGGTGAGGCTGTGAAGGCCGGCTTTCGCCATGGAGTAGGCGGAGGATGGCGTGGCCTTGATCGCCTGATTCGCCCACATCGAGCCGATGTTCACGATCGCCCCGCCGCCATGGGCCTTCATGTTGGCCGCAACCGCCTGGGTGATGAAGAACGTGGCCCGGTTGAGCGTGGCGTAGCCGTCGTAATCCGCCGGTCCGTGCTCGAGGAAGGGCTTCGGCGAGAAAGTGCCGGCAGCGTTCACGAGCCGGTCGATATGGCGGGTTTCAGCCGCGATGGCACGCGTGAAGACCTCGACCGCGGCGTTGTCCTGAAGGTCGAGGGTTTCGGTCTCGACCCTGCCGGGGCCCGTGGCGAGCGCTTCGGCGGCCGCCGCGAGCTTCTTGGCGCTGCGGCCGATGATGCGGACCGTGCGCCCCTCGCCCACAAGTTCACGCGCCGTGGCGAGGCCCATCCCGCTGGAGCCGCCGATGATGTAGCTGACCGTCTCTGACATCGCTTCGTTTCCTTCGCTCGATCCTTATGACTACCTATCGATCGATAGGCAAGCGCGATGTAGGAGCTCCCTTCATGTATGACAACCTATCGATAGATAGATTCTACATCGATTGCCCCTGGGACAGCGAATATCTATCTATCGATAGGCATAATGGAGGAGACGATGCCGAGCGCGACTACCGACAGGATCCTCGACGCGGCCGAACGACGGGCGCGCAAGGGCGGCTACAACGGCTTCAGCTTCCGGGACCTGGCGGAGGATGTGGGCGTGAAGAGCGCGAGCGTGCACCATCACTTTCCCACGAAGGAGGCCCTCGTCGCCCGTCTTGCCGAGCGCTACACGGAACGGTTCATGGAAGCGCTCGAGGCGGCGGTGCCGAAAGAGGGGACGCTGCCTGCCTTGCGCCGCCTGTTCCGCGCCTCGCTGGAGGACGACAACCAGATGTGTCTCTGCGGGATGCTCGCCGCCGAGAGCGCAGCGCTGCCGCCGCCTGTGGTGACCGAGACACGGCGCTTCTTCGAGCGGCTGATCTCGGCCGTTGCCGGGCCGGAGGCGGATACGGCTGCCCGCCAGAAAGCGCTGAGCGTGGTGGCGCAGCTGGAAGGCGCCCTTCTCACCGCGCGCGTGCTCGGCGATGCGGCGGCCTTCGACGCGGCGACGGCGGATCTGACGGCGTAACCCTGCGCTATCGTCGGCGCCCTACTCGGCGGCGGAAGGCACCGGGCTCCGGGCCAGCGCGGCAAAGCACGCGTTGTAGAGCTCATCCGGGTCGACGGGCTTCATCACGACCCCCGCAATCGCCAAGGCGCGCGCATCGTCATCGATCTCGGCAGTGGCGTCCGCCGTCAGCAGCAGCACCGGCAGCGCGGCAAGCGCCGGGCTCGCCCGCATCCGGCTTACCATCGCCACGCCATCGAGCATGGGCATGTGAAGGTCGACGAGCACGAGGTCGACGGTCGTCGAGGCGAGCTGTTCCAGCGCATTCTCGCCCGACGGGGCTTCGAGCACGGTGGCCCCGAGCGGCTCGAGCATCAGGCGCGCGACGAGCCGGTTCGTCGCGACATCGTCGACGACCAGAACGCGGCAGCCGTCGAGCCTCCTCCTGTTGCTCTCGATGGTATCCAACGCGGTCTCCGCCTCTGCCGGCTCTGCCGCATCAAGCGGCAACGAAATCATGAAGCTGCTGCCGTCGCCGAGCGTGCTCTCGACGTCGATCCGGCCGTCCATCAGCCCGACGAGATGACGCGTCAGGGCGAGGCCGAGCCCGGTTCCACCGAAACGGCGGGTGATTGAGCTATCACCCTGCTCGAAGGCGTGGAAGAGGCGCTGGAGCGTTTCCTCCGACATACCGATGCCGGTGTCGCTCACGCGCACCGCGAGCGTCCACCGGTCGGTCTCCGGTAACGGCGTGGCCGACAGCCGGACGCGAATGCCGCCGCTATCGGTGAACTTCACGGCGTTCGAGAGCAGGTTGCCCACCGCCTGGCGCAGGCGCAGCGCGTCGACCATCAGCTCCGGCGCCGCGGGCTCCTCAACCTCGAGCGTGAGGGTGAGGCCCTTGCTCTCCGCCTCCTCCCGCCAGAAGGCGCAGATGGTCTCGAGGAGCGCGGCCGCATCCTCCGGCGTGGGCTCGATAGCCATGTGGCCGGCCTCGGCCTTCGAGAGGTCGAGCACATCGTCGAGCAGCATGCGCAGGCCCTCGCCGCTTTCCTTCAGGAGCGTCAGCTTGTGCCGTTCCGTAACCGGGTCCGCGCCCTGGCAGAGCGTGCCGGCAAGGCCCAGGATCGCGTTGAGCGGCGTCCGGATCTCGTGGCTGACGGCGGCCAGGAAATCCGCCTTCGCGCTCGATGCGCGTTCTGCCGCGTCCCGTGCTTCCCGAAGCGCGATGGTGCGCTCCTCAACGCGGCGTTCGAGATCACCCTTGATATCCTCGAGGCTCAGCTCATGCCCGCGCCGCGCTTCCTGCAGTTCGTCGAATGTCCGGCAGAGATGCGCAATCTCGTCAGTGCCCTGCCTTGCTTCGGCCAGTTCGGGCGCCCCTTCGCGCCAGCGGCTCATCGCGCGCTGCAGCCGAAAGAGGCGGTCCCCGATCAGGGCGCGGAAGATGAGCCAGGTCGCAATCACCACGGCGGCGACGGCCAGGAGCGCCGTACCAGCCGCATAGCCGAGGGCAAGCCCGAAGGTCGCGCGGGCGCGAGCATAGCTGATGCCCATGCGCACGGTGCCCGCCCCGATCACCCTGTCACCCGAGACATACTGGACCGGGCGGGACTGCACCGCCCCTTCTTCCGGCGGCTCGCCAAGGCGAAGCACCACCTCGTCATCCCTCGTCAGGATCTCGGCGAACACGATGTCCCGGTCCGAGAACACGCCCGCCATCACCAGCCCCGCCATGCGCTTGTCGAGCCCGGCCACGGCCCGGCTGATCACGACCGACTGGTTCTCGATAATCCGGTCCAGCTTCTCGTCCAGCTCCACGATCTGCCGGCGGAATTCGAGGTAGGGCGGGATCGTGAGGGCGGGCACAAGCACCACGGCAACGACAGGCACCAAGAGGGCGAGGAACCTGATACTCAGCGGCCAGCGGACGCGCCGATGCCCGGTTTCCGTGCCGGCCGAGCCCTTGCCATCGCCGCGCGCCATCACTTCAGGCCGACCGCTTTGCCGTTGATCTGCGGCCAGATGCGGTCGGCGATCCTGATGTTCTCCCGCTCATCCATACGCCAGACCAGCTGGGTGCCGAGGTCGTGCTGCAGAAAGAGGCGGTCATCTACCATGCGATAGGCCAAGGGATCGATCCCAAGCTTCTGCCCCATCCGAACGCCGTAGGAGCAGTAGCCGCCATAGGCCGGCATGAAACGCTGGGGCTCGGCCTCGAAACGGGCCTTGTTCTCGGCAGACGCGAAGAGGATCTCGTAGCCCTCGCGCATAAGCGCGAACTCGGCGCGCCCGGGCGTCGGCGGCTTGCCGTCGAAGTAGCTGACAGGATCGTACCCGGCGAGAAGACGACCGCCGCTATCGGTGTTGACGCCCGTCGCGACGGCAGCGCTGACGCCAAACGCGCCGAACACCATGCCAATCAGGACGCCGCGTCTCGAAACCATGCACCCACCCCGCCAGGTAACTGAAGGTTAACCTACACAATCCGGCGTTGGCGGGGAACCCAAGGGTAAGGTCGTTGGCCGATCTGGGGCTGTGTCAGAGCTCGCGGATGGGCTGCCCCGCGCGCCAAGCCTCGATGGCGTCGACGGTCTCGCGGTAGAAGATCCGGTAGGTCTGCTCGCTGACATAGCCGATATGCGGCGTGAGCAGCAGGCGGCCGGCGTCGATCAGGGCGCGATCACGGAGCGGATGGTCGGCCGGCACGGGCTCTTCGTCGTAGACATCGATCGCCGCCATGCCCGGCCGGCCGGCATGCAGCGCGTCGAGCAGCGCGCGCCACGCCACAATCGG
>JBCBHB010000217.1:0-5379 GCA_038526025.1 Pseudomonadota bacterium | reverse complement strand
CAGTTGATGTCCCAGATACCGTAGACCCAGAACTTCATCATCGGGCTCAAACGCCACTCGATGACAATCAACACGCCGTAGACGATGCCCAGGATCCCGACCGCTTTGAGAAGGGTGAGCAACCCTTCCTGATCCGAAAGCAACCGGCGGCCGAGCAAAAGCAGGATGACCTGGAAAAGGATCTCATATGTGAGCCCGCCAATGTCCGTGAGACTAACAGGAAGAAGGTAGCCGTGAATCGAGCCCCCTGAATCCAGATTGGTAAGAACGGTGAAGACCGGCGAGACAAGCGCGATCGCCACGAAGGCCAGCGCAACCCTGCTTCTGGGCAGCCAGCTCCGCGATGCGCCGCCCGCGTTCTGGGCAGTCCAGCCGCGCCCCCGCATCATGAACATCGCGAAGAGGACAGCGCAGAGCACAGAAAGTGTCGTCCTGTTCACTTCGGGGAGCAGCGGCAGGTCGAAGGTCGGCTGCAACGGCAGGAACAGGAAGCCGAGCATCACGGTCCACACGATGCCGCGCTGAACGCCGAAGCGCAGGAACAACAGCATCGAGAGCAGCGGGAAGCCGAACAAGGCCACATAGGTCAGCTGGTACAAAGGATCCGTTCCCCTAAGCGGCCTTTCGCGCCGTGTTATCGGCGGCTCGATCGTATCACAAGTCGCTTCGATTTCATTGCCCTGCTATCCGGCGTGGCGTAGGTCGATGCGATAGTAGGGAGGATCGAATGATGAGCATGGTCGTCACGTCACCGCTGAGCACGGGCGCGCTGCGCCGAATGGGTCGGATAGCGGTCACAGGGCTTCTGCTCGCGCTGGCGGCCGGCTGTACCACCGTGATCGCGCGCTTCCCCGCCTCCGAAGAACAGACGCTGACCGCGAAGCCCTACGGCATCGATAACGGGTTCATCCGCGCCTATGGCGACAATCTCGGTGAGGAGCTGCGCGCGCAGATCCTGCGCGACCGCGTGGACCGGGCCAAGGCGTTCCGCCAGGCGGGTGGCGAGGGGCCTGTCAGGATCTCCAGCATCGCGTTCTCGGGCGGCGGGCCGGACGGTGCCTTCGGCGCGGGCCTCCTCGCCGGCTGGACCGCGCGGGGCGACCGGCCGACCTTCGGCTTCGTCAGTGGTGTGAGTACCGGCGCCATCCTCGCGCTCTACGCCTATCTCGGTCCCCAGTACGACGAGGCGCTGAAGGAGATCTACACGTCCTACGAGACGGATGATCTGGTCACGCCCACCATCTTCGCCGGTCTCACCGGCGGCACCGCTCTCCTCAGCACGGCGGGCTATCGCAAGCTGATCGAGGACTACATCTCCCCCGCCGTCGTCGCCGAGCTGGCCGCTGCGCACAAGGACGGCCGCATTCTCCTCATCGGCACCACGAACATCGATGCGTCGCGCCCCGTGGTCTGGAACGTCGGCCAGATCGCGGCGAGCGGGCACCCTGATGCACGCCGGCTGATCCACGACATCGTCCAGGCCTCCTCCGCCATTCCCGCCGCCTTCCCGCCCGTGCTGATCCCGGTCATCGACGAGAATGGCCGGCGCTTTGACGAGATGCATGTGGATGGCGGGGCGACGCAGCAGGTCATCCTTTATAGCCCGGAATTCAGCACGCGCGCGTTGGACAAGGCGACCGGTGTCGAAGTGAACCGCGAGGTTTTCGTCGTGGTGAACAACAAGCTGCGCAAGGCCTACGATCCCGTGAGCCCGCGCATCTTCTCCATCGCCGGGCGGGCCGCGTCCTCGCTGATCGGCGGCTCGGGCACGGGCGACATCTACCGGATCTTCACCGTCGCCCAGCGCGACGGGATCGACTTCAACGTGATCGCCATCCCGACCGAATTCGACGCCGAGGCCGAGAGCCTGTTCGACCCGGCCTACATGCAGTCCCTCTACGATCTCGGCTTCGAGTACGGCGAGGCGGGGGACCGGTGGTCGCCCTATCCGCTGGACTACATCACGCTCGAGGAGGCGATCCAGCAGGGCGAAGAGGTAGCGACATCGAACTGAGCAGGCCGCCTCACCCGGTTGCAAAGCGTTCTCCAGCCTCTAAGCCTTTGATCATGCGCTT
Organism: Pseudomonadota bacterium; assembly: GCA_038526025.1. GTDB lineage: Bacteria > Pseudomonadota > Alphaproteobacteria > Rhodobacterales > Rhodobacteraceae > Thermohalobaculum. The sequence goes on along the minus strand of JBCBHB010000217.1, from coordinate 3,304 downwards.
GCGTGCGATCATCAGCCTGGCCTTCCACGTGCTCTCGCTCGGGGTGCTGCTTGCCGGCCCGGCGCATGCCCAGTCTCCCGCCCATCTGGCCGGCGCCGCCACCACGGGCGGCGAAGGCGGGGCGGCGCCGGCGCTGCCCACCACGCTGACCCCGGCGCTCGTCGATGCCCTCATGTCGGAGCTCAGCGACGAGCAGGTCCGCCAGCTCCTCCGCGAAGAGCTCCAGCGCCAGGCTGCGGAGCAGGCGGCGGCCGAAGACGACAAGATGGACAGCTATGCAGAGGTGGTCGCGCGCCTCGATGGCATGTTCATCACCATCGGTGAGCGAACCGCGCGCTGGTGGGTGGCCCTCGGCAACCTCGCCGAACGCCAGGCAACGGTGGAGGAACGGCTCGCCAGCGGGTCGCTGGGGCCCTGGGGGATCGTCGGCGCGCTCGCCGCTCTCGTCGCCGCCGGCCTCATCCCCGCCTTTCTGGCGCGCCGGGTGCTCAGATCGCTGCGTCAGCTCGTGGCCGGCCACCCGCCGCCGAGCGGCCAGCTCGGCTATTGGGAGGGGGTGGTGCGCACTGTCCTCCTCACGGTGGTCGATCTGCTGCCCGTTGCCGCCTTCAGCCTTGGCACCACGCTCGCCGGGCGACTCCTCTCGGGCCCGCTGGGTCCGCTGACCGACTATGTCTGGATCCTCCAGGCCGGGATCTCCGAGGGCTGGGGCTTCATCGTTCTCCTCAACCGCGCCTTCTCGCCAGACTATCCGCACCTGCGCATCGGCTCGGTCGACGATGCCGCGGCGGCGGCCATCGTCCGCGTCGGCCAGCGTGTGGTCTCCGTGGCCATCGCCGGGTGGCTCATGGCCGGGCTCTCGCCCACGCTCGGCTTCGGCTTCCCGCCGGCCATGGTGATCGTCGCCTCCACGGGCATTATCGTCACCGTTATCCTCACGGTCCTGATCCTCAGGAACAGGCATGCGATCTCCAACGGCGTCGAACGGATCCTGCCGCAGCCATCGGCGGACCATCCCACACCCTGGCAGCACCATCTTGCCCAGGCGGCCCCGTTCCTGGGGCTGATCTACGTGCTGGTCGCGGCGGTCTACTGGTTGCTGAACTGGCTGGAAAGCGGGCAGCTCTTCCTCACGGGGCCATCCAGCACCATCCTCGTGCTCCTCGTGCTCCCGCTCTTCGACCGGCTCGGCGAGGAGATCGCCCGCGCGCTCACCGCCCGTGCCACCGCCCGCAGCCTGCGTTTCCGCGCGGCGCTCTTCCGGCTCTGGCGGCTCTTCCTCGGCATCATGGCAGTCGGTGTGATCACCCGGCTCTGGGGTTTCAATTTCTTCGACCTGGCCCACGGGCCCGGCGCACCCGTATGGGCGGCGCCGGTGCTCAACATCGTCTGGGCCTTCGCCCTCGCCTGGGCCGCCTGGCAGCTCATCCGTGCCTCGCTCTGGCAGGAGCGCCGTGCCTCCACCGGCGCGGAGGAGGATGACCAGATCACACCCGCGGGGGCCAGCCGGCTCGATACGCTGCTCCCCCTCTTCCGCATCGCCCTCGGCCTCGTCATCGCCGTCACCCTGCTGATGTACGGCCTCTCCGAAGCGGGCCTCAACATCGGGCCCCTTCTCGCCTCCGCCGGCATCGTCGGCATCGCGGTCGGCTTCGGCGCGCAGACGCTGGTGCGGGACATCTTCTCGGGCATCTTCTTCCTCATCGACGATGCCTTCCGCGTAGGCGAGTACATCGAGCTCGAGGGGGACCTGCGCGGCGAGGTGGAGAACATCTCCATCCGCTCCCTTCAGCTTCGCCACCACCGGGGCCCCGTGGTCACCATTCCCTTCGGCGAGCTCAAATCGGTCACCAACCACAACCGGGACTGGGTGATCTACAAGATGAACTTCCGCATGGAGCCGGACACGGACCCCAAGAAGTTCAAGAAGCTGGTGAAGCAGGTCGGTTTCGAGTTCCTTGAGAGCCCCGAGCACGGCCACAAGTTCCTCGAGCCGCTCAAAAGCCAGGGCGTCTACATGGTGGACGACGACAGCGCGCTCGTCTTCCGCGTGAAGTTCAAGTGCAAGCCGCGCCAGCAGTTCGTGCTCCGCCGGGAGATCTACCATCGCCTGCGGGAGGTCTTCGCCGCGAACGACCTCAACCTCTCCCGCCGCAAGGTGGAGGTGGTGCAGACCGGGGATGGCGAGGGCCCCGTCGGCCTGCCGGACGAGCTGCTGTCGCAGAAACCCGCCGCACCGGCGGTTTGAGGGAGCCCGGCCTTGCGGATCACCTTGATGCAGCGCGCGCCCATCGCCCAAGGCGCCAAGGAAGCGCTGAGCGCCATCGACGCGGCAGCCGCCGAAGCCGCGGCCGGGGGCAGCGCGCTCCTCATCACGCCGGAGATGTTCCTCTCCGGCTACGCCATCGGGGCCGAGGCTGTCCGCGACGCCGCAGCGCCGGCCGAAGCGGCCCCCTGGCAGAGCGTCGGCGAAATCGCCGCGCGCCACGGCCTCACCATCGTCGCCGGGGGCCCGCTGCTCCGCGAGGGCGCCGTCTACAACGCAGCCCTCGCCTTCGGGCCGGCGGGCCTTCTCGCCGCCTACGCCAAGCTCCAGCTCTTCGGAGATGTCGACCGTGAGCAGTTCGCGGCCGGCAGCGCGCTCTCACCCGTCTTCGAGGTGGCCGGTTGGAAGGTGGCCCTCGCCATCTGCTACGATGTGGAGTTCCCGGAGATCCCGCGCCGCCTCGCCATCGCCGGCGCGGAGCTTGTGGCCATCCCCACCGCCAACATGAAGCCCTACACCAGCGTCTGCACCCGGCTCGTCCCGGCGCGGGCGGAGGAGAACGGCCTCGCCATCGCCTACGCCAACTATATCGGGCCGGAGGGGCCCTTCGACTATTGCGGCCTCTCCTGCGTCGCCGGCCCTGATGGCGAGGACCTCGCGCGCGCCGGGGAAGATGCAACCCTTCTGCATGCAGTGCTGGACCGCGCGCATCTGGCCGAGATACGCAAGCGAACGCCTTACCTCGCCGATCTCCGCCGCGACCTTTTCGGACCCTCATGAGCCAGCATATCGCACCGCCACGCCCCGACGATGGCACCGCCGGGCTATCCGTCTTCGGGCCGGATTTTCCGTTCGAGTACGACCGCTGGCTTGCGCATGACGCCGGCCTCGGCAGCCTGCCGGCAGCGCGCCACGGCACGCCCGTCGCCATCATCGGCGCTGGCATGGCCGGGCTCGTGGCGGGCTATGAGCTCATGCGTCTCGGTCTCCGCCTCGTATTCTTCGAGGCGGGCGAGCTTGGCGGCCGCCTCCGCACCC
>JBCBHB010000216.1:0-5387 GCA_038526025.1 Pseudomonadota bacterium | reverse complement strand
CGATCGCGGCGTTCTGGTCCGTCGCCAGCCGGGGCAGCCGGGGTGCGGAGACGGGGCGATCCGGGTTCGAGGCCCTGAGAAAGGCGCAGAGGGTCTCTCCCGCCGCCTTTGCCGCTGCGTATTCCGCGAAGCGGGGCTCTGCCGTGTCGATGAAGGTCGTCGACGGATAGAGCAGCGCCGCCCGGGGCAGGGCGTTGGCCAGCCGCGCGAAGCCATCGACGAAGAACGCCGCATAGGCGGCGAAGAGCTCGGCGTCGAAACCGCCAGCCGCTGCACCCTGCCGGATTTTTGGCGACGCGAAATAGGCAACATGCGTGATGCTGTCGGGCAGAGCGGGCGGCGGTGCGGTGGCATCGAGCGCGAGGGTCTCCGCCCGGCCGCCCGCTTCGACGATCTCCGCCACCACGCGCGCCGCATCCACCATGCCGCTGGCATAGGTCAGGGTAACATGGGCACCGCCGGCGGCGAGGAGCTTGGCGGCGGCTTCGCCCAGCCCGCGTGAGCCGCCGACCACCAGCGCATGCCGGCCCGCGTAACAGCCCGTGGCCAGGCCTGCACGTTGCAGGTGATCCGCAGCGTCGGCCGCCGCGAGTTGCCGGACTGCCTCGGGGCGCAGGAAGGCCGTGAGGGTGCCGGAGACCCCGGCGCCCTCGACTTCGACCTCCGTCAGCCGAAGCTCCGGGTGGAAGAGGCTGCACTGCCAGTCGATACCGCCGGGCGTGGCGCCGGCGCCATCGATGTCGAGATCGAGTTCGGAGAAGAGCGAGTGGAGCCCCGGGCATTCCATGCCCACGATGCGCGTGGTGGCGAGAAGGGCGGCGACGAGCCCAGGATCCGAGCGATCGGCCAGGTTCGGGAAGAGACGCACAAGCCGGTCCGGTGAAAGCGCCGGGGCGAGGCGGCCGCTGCTGGTGCCGATGGTCTCAGGCGTTTGTGCCACCGGGGCAGGCACAGGCAGTGCCGGGCCCCCCGCCGGGTGGGGGAGCGCTGCGCCCGTGCCCCCCTTGCTCAGCACGATCTCTGCGGCCAGGGCGCCGTCGCAGTGGATCTCCGCGGTCTCGCCCTCCCAGCGCAGCGTTGCCATACGCCCGAGGAGAACCGGGCTCTTGAAGCCGGCGCGAATGTTCTGGAGGGGCGGCAGCGCGCCCTGGCCGAGCCGGACATCGAGCGCCCAGAGCACGAGGTGGAGACCATGTACCACCGGCTCGCCGAACAGCGTGCGCCGGGCGGCAACGGGATCCACATGGATCGGATTGAAGTCCCCGCTCAGCGCCGCGAAGGCCTCCTGATCGGTCAGGCCGAAGCGGCGGGTCGCGCCGATCGGCTCGGTCGTCATCTGCTCGCTCATGCCACGCGGGCGCGCTCAGCCTGAACGGCGGCGGCGAGCTCCGGGAAGGTGCGGATGCGGCCCACCACATCCCCGGGCAGGCGCACGCCCAGGCGGCGCTCGATCTCCATTGCAAGCTTGAGATGGCCGAGACTGTCCCACCGGGCGATGCTGTCCATCGAGGCGGCTTCGAGCGCGGTGTCGCCGCTCACGCGGAAGAGCTTGCGGAAGAGGGCGTCAAGCTCGGGATCCGCCGACGGCATCTCGATGGCGCCGTTCGGGGGGCTTGCGGCCGGGGCGGCTTCCGCCGGTGTCGCCGCGGCGATCGAGGCAGGTGCCACGCCGTTGGTGGCGACGGGGGCGGTAGCGGCACGGTGCAGCTCCGCGTCGAAGGCAATGGCGGCGGGCGCCGTCTCAGGGCCCTCCACCGCGACATAGTCCGGCAGCGGAGCCGGTCCGTCCTCGGCCAGAGCGCGCTGGAAGAGCCCGCCGGCACCGGCTTCGGGAGCGCCTTTGACGGCGGCAAAGCCGCTGGCGGCGAAGACACGGCGGCAGGGCGTGTTGCGGGGCGTCTCGATGACGGGGGCGAGGAGCAGAGGCGCCCCAAGCGCCGCGGCCCGCCCGGAGGCCCAGGCGGCGATCGCGTGCTCCACCGTGCGGCCCAGCACGCGGCACGACAGCACGAAGCTGTCGACCCAGAGCGCGCCCTCGCTCCGCCGCCATTGCACCTGCGCGTCCTCCGGATAGGCCGCTGCCATCGCCGCATCCGGCCGCAGGACGACCACGCCCATCAGCTCATAGGCCGAATGGCGGTCCTGATAGCCCACGGCGTAGACCTCGCCGCCCTCCGCGAGGATGCGCTCAACCGCCGCCGCATCATGCCGCCGGGTGGTGGTGTTGAACTGGTTGGTCTTGACCAGGAGCTGCAGCGCCCGCTGGCGGTTCATCTCGCCGAAGGGCTCGAAGGTGAGCTTCATGTCGAGGTCGCGATAGAAGTCGTCGACGTTCTCGAAGTTCCGCCGTTCCGCGTTCACCCGGCCGCGCACGCGGTAATGTGCCGTGCGCTTGAGGTCGGAAGCGGTGAGCGAGAGCGTCTCGAGGAACGGGTTGTCGAGAAGCCACCGCGCCAGCGCCTCGGGGGCAGCCGGAAACTCGGGCACGATGGCGTCCGGCAGGTTCTTGCGGACCTTGGCGCGCTCCACCGGGTTGTCGTCGATGAACATGGTGCTCGCCTCGCCGAGGCCGATCTCGTCGAGCATCGCGCCGATGTTCTGCGCCTTCTCGTTCCAGTTGATGGCGTGGGCCACGAAATCGTCGGGCTTCAGCACCATTTCGGGGTGCTCGGCGATCATGCGCAAGGCCACGTCCTCGTCGTTCTTCGAGGCGATGGCGAGGGCGACACCGCGGGCGGCGAGTGCCCGGATGGCGGCCTGAAACTCCTGGTAGGCGGTGCCGGGGTAGCTGCCGCCGAGGGCGACGCCCTCGATCCCGTCCTCCCCGATCACCCCGCCCCAGAGCGTGTTGTCGAGGTCCAGCACCAGCAGGCGGGCGGACTGGCCGCGCAGCGCGAGGAGCGCGCCGAGGCTGCGGCGGGCGAGGCGCGTGGCGAAGGCCTCGCCGAAGGGCACACGACCCATATGCCAGAAGCCGCCGGGCGCAGCGTTGTCGAGCCCCACCTCGGCGATGAGGGCGCCTGTGTCGAGCAGATGCACATCGGCCATGCCGGCGGTGGCCGCCTCCAGCATGGCGTTGGCGCGGGCGATGAGGTCGGCGGCGCCGAGCGGCGCGCCATCGGGCCCCGGTGCCGTATCGGCCAGGCCGAGCGGGGAGCGCGAGAAGGCCGCGAGGCGCAGCACGAGGACTGGACCCGCGAGGGCCGTGCGGGCGCTTTCCACAAGCCCCAGCAGCGGCTCGAGCGCCGCTTCCACCGCACCGTCCCGGTCCGCGGCCGGCAGGGCGAGGGGGTTCGCCAGCAGGTCGCCCAGCACCTCCTCCGCCCGCTCCGCGATGAGTGTCGCAACCGGGCCGTCGCCCGCCATCCGGGCGCGCAATTCCGAATCCGCGTCGAGCAACGCCATGCGCGCGGTGCCGAAGGGGGGAACCACCGGCTCCACCTCGAGGCCGGTGCGGCGCGCCTCTTCCTCGAAGGCCATGGCCAGATAGTCGAGATTGGCGGAGCCGAGGAGGGCCAGCCGACCCATCGCACGGGGGCGGGAGAGCATCGGCACGGTCTCTTCCTCGGCGGGCCTAGCCGCGATCATCGGCGCCGGGGCCTCTGCCGCGGCCACCTGGGCCGGCGCGTCATCCGCGGCGGGGCGGGCCATCGAGACGATCTGCGCGGGGTTGCCCATCACGGTCGCTCCCTCGGGGATATCGGTGATCACCAGCGCGTTGGCGCCGATCTTCGCATCGTCCTCCACCAGCACCGCGCCGGCGATCACGGCGCCTGCGCCAACGTCCACCCGGTCCCCGATGATGGGCAGGGCGGCGTTCCGGCCGGTCTGGCCCACGCCGATGGTGGTGTTCTGGCGGATCTGGACATCGCTGCCGATGGCGCGGCAGCCCAGCACGATGCCGCCATGGTGCCAGATGCGCACGCGCCGGCCGAGCTTGACCGTGTACCAGAGCGAGATGCCGCCGAAGATCTCCACCAGCTTGAACATCAGCAGGTAGAGGAGCGTGGCAGGGGCACGGATGAGCTTTGGCTGGTCCATGCGCCAGTTGCCGAAGCGGTTGGTGAAGACCGCCCAGAAGCCCTGCTCGAAGAGCTTGCGCTCATGCGTCCGGAAATCCTCCGCCACGAGCGACCAGAAGGAGAGGCCGGGCGGGTTCTCGTTCCGCTGGCCGCGGGTGGCCACGGGCGGGATGGCGAAGCGCGCCTCGGCGGCGCGAAAGGCATCGGAGGCGCCATCATCCGGTGCAGGCAAGGGCGCGCGGGCGCCGGTGCCGGCCACGCCAGGGGACTGCGCCCAAGCGACCGGTGAAGCGGGCGGCGGGCTGAGGCGGGCGAAGAGCACGTGGCGCGTGAAGTCTGCGATGAAGCGCGCATCGAACTCCGGGCGCTGGCCGCGGAGGCGGCGCTGGAGGGCGCCGAGGCTCATGGCAAGCACGCGCACGGCCGCGATGGCGCGGGCGCTGAGCGGGCCGTGGTTGCGCGCGAAGTACCGCGCCCAGGCATCGAACCTGTAGGCGGGCGTGCGCCCCTCCCGGGCCTGACCGTCGGTGATGCCCGTCGCGCTCCCGGCCACATGGCGGAAGAGGGCACCGGGCAGATGCCATGCCTGCCAGCCGAGATCGGCCCCGCGGCGCTGGTAGTCCACCTCCTCGTAGTAGAGGAAGTAGCCCTCATCCATGTCGCCCAGCGCCTCCCAGGCCTCGCCGCGGATGAGCGTGGCGGTGCCGGTTACCCAATCCACCTGCGCCGGCTCCTCAAGGCCTTCGACCACCGTGGGGAAGCGCCGCACCAGGGCGCCGAGCCCGAGCGAGAGGGCGATCTCGCTGCCGGCGGAGGGGAAGCGGAAGGCGCCGGGCCAGCTCGTCCCGTCCGGGTTGCCGAGGCGCGGACCGATGAAACCCGCGGCCGGGACGGCGCGGAGCAGGCGCTGCATGGCGGCGAGCGCGCCCGCCTCAACCTCCGCATCGGGGTTGTGCAGGAGCACGGCCTCGGGCGCCGGGCGCAGGCCGGCAGCCGTGGCCGCGCGGATTGCGTTGAAGGCGAGGTTGTTGCCGGCCGCGAAGCCGCCATTCACGGGCGATGCGATCAGCGTCACCCGTTCCGCCCAGCCCTTCTCCGCTATTGCAGCGGCAAGGCGGGCAGCGTCGGTCTCTCTGCCCGTATCGGGGCTCGCATTGTCGACCACATAGGCGTGGTGATGCGCCCCCTTCAGCCGATCGAATTCGGCCAGCAGCGCGGGCAGCGCGTCGATCACCAACGCCGCCGTGCGATAGCTGACGATGGCGACCGCGATGCCCTCGCGCGCGCTTTGCCGGGGTGTCGCGGTCATCCCTGCATCGCCCTGCTGCCCGGGCTCGCCTTCGCAGCCCTCGCGGCGCGGCGCAG
>JBCBHB010000215.1:0-5395 GCA_038526025.1 Pseudomonadota bacterium | reverse complement strand
GACGCGCCGGGCGGTCTCCCGACGGGTCAGCGGGATGCCGGCGGCCGCGGCGGCCGCGGTGGCGGAGGTGACGCCCGGGACGATTTCGAAGCCGATGCCGGCGTCACGAAGGGCCACGATCTCCTCCTCGAGCCGGCCGAAAAGCGTCGGGTCGCCGGATTTGAGGCGGACCACGCGCGCGCCCGTCGCGGCATAGTCGACCAGAAGGCGGCTCACATGGCCCTGCTTCGGCGAGGGGCGGCCCGCCCGCTTGCCCACCCCCACAAGATCCGCGCCCTTGCGCACATGGGTGAGGAGGGGGCCGGAGGAGAGATCGTCGAAGAGCACAGCGTCCGCGCGGCCGAGGCGGTCGACCGCTTTCAGGGTCAGCAGTTCGGGATCGCCCGGGCCGGATCCCACGAAGCTGACAAAGCCGGTCTTGCCGCGCCCGTTCATGCCCGCGCCTCGCCGATGAGGTGGAAGAAGGTGCCGCTCGCATGGCCGCGGCGGGATCCTGTCTCCGGCGTGAGCACGCCATCGGCATCGGTCACGTCGGCAAGCGGTGCGTCGGGCTGGTCGAGCACGGTGGTGTAGTGGAACTCATGCCCGCGCAGCGCCGTGCCGGGGGCATGGCCCAGCAGCGGCTCGCGCAGCGCCGCGCGGCGGTAGCCAAGGTGGAACTTGCGCTTCTCGAAGGAGGTGACGAGGCCGAGGAGCCCCGCCATGGCGTGGCGCGTCCCCTCCTTGTCGATCAGCGCCTCGCCGAGCGCCATGTAACCCCCGCATTCACCATGCACGGGCCGTGTCTCGGCATGGCGGCGCAGGCCCGCCTGGAAAGTCTCGGCGGCAGAGAGGGTGCCGGCATGGAGTTCGGGGTAGCCGCCGGGCAGCCAGGCAATGTCGGCCGAGGGATCGGGCGCTTCGTCGGCAAGCGGGGAGAAGGGCAGGATCTCGGCGCCGGCGCGCCGCCAGGCATCGAGCATATGCGGGTACGCGAAGGAGAAGGCCGCATCGCGCGCGATGGCGATGCGCTGGCCGGGCGGTGGCGGTGTCTCAATGGGGCCCGTCGCCGGGCCATCCGCCGCTGCCGCCGCGCTGCGGATCGCCGCAAGGTCCACATGTTCGCGAAGAAAGGCGGCATAGCCTGCGATGGCCGCGTCGAGGTCCGGGTGCTCGACCGCCTGCACAAGGCCGAGATGGCGCTCCGGCAGCTTCAGGTCGCCGCGGCGGGGGAGGCAGCCGAGAACGGGCAGCCCCACTGCCTCGAAACCGAGCCGTGCGAGGCGCTCATGCCGTGGGCTGGCCACGCGGTTGAGCAGCACGCCGGCGAGCTTCAGCGCGGGGTTGTAGCTGGCGAAGCCCAAGGCCGTGGCGGCGGCGGACTGTGCCTGACCGGAGACATCGACGACGAGCAGCACCGGCCAACCCATGCGGATGGCGAGCTCCGCCGAGGAGCCGCGCCCGCTCTCTCCCGCGCTCGCCACGCCGTCGAAGAGGCCCATGGAGCCCTCGGCCAGCACCATCTCCGCCCCATCCGCCCGGGCGAGCACGGCGGCGATGAGCGCGTCGTGCATCGCCCAGGTGTCGAGGTTGAAGGAGGCACGGTGGGCTGCGGCTTCGTGGAAGGCGGGGTCGATGTAGTCCGGCCCGCTCTTGAAGGGCTGGACCGCCACACCGTCATCCGCCAGCGCCCGGAGGAGCCCGAGCATCACGGTGGTCTTGCCCGTGCCAGAAGCGGGGGCGGAGATCATGAGGCCTGGGGGGTTAGCCATCGCTGCCACTCCGTCTGACGCCGGATTCGGCCCAGCCCGCGCGGAACCGGCGCACGTAATCGGTCGAGTAGAGCCGGCTCTCCTCGAACCCTGTCGCCCCCAGCGCGCGGCCGATCAGGATGAGCGCGGTGCGCTCCACATCGGCGCCCGCGAGGCTGGCCTCGATGGTGGCGAGGGTGCCGCGGAAGAGGCGTTCCTCCGGCCAGCTCGCGCGGTAGACCACGGCCACCGGGCAGTCCGCCCCGTAATGCGGCGTGGCATCGGCGACGACCTGTGCGAGGTTCTGGATGGAGAGGTGCACTGCGAGCGTTGCGCCCGTTGCGGCGAAGGCAGCGATCGTCTCGCCCGGCGGCATGGCGCTGGCCCGGCCCGGCGTGCGTGTAAGTACCACGGACTGTGCGACGCCCGGCAGGGTCAGCTCCGCGCCAAGCGCGGCGGCGGCGGCGGCGAAGGACGGCACGCCGGGCGTGACGGTGACGGGAATGCCCTCGGCTTCCAGCCGGCGAACCTGCTCCCCCATCGCGGACCAGACGGAGAGGTCGCCCGAATGGAGGCGCGCCACGTCCTGCCCCGCGGCATGGGCCGAGCGGCAGGCAACGATGATGGCGTCGAGATCCATGGCTGCCGTGTTCACGACCTCCGCGCCCGGCGGGCAGTGCGAGAGCACCGCTTCCGGCACCAGCGAGCCCGCGTAGAGGCAGACCGGGCAGCGCGCGATGATGTCACGCCCGCGCAGGGTGAGGAGCGACGGGTCCCCGGGCCCGGCGCCGATGAAATGCACGGTCATGGCGCGGTCTCTCCTATGGCGATGGCGCAGGTGGCGTTACGGTCGGCCGAAATGGCGCGGGGGCCCGCGAGCCGGGCGCCGGGGCCTGCTGCGGCAAGGGCGGCCGCCTCGGCGGGGCTGCCCTCGTACCGGCCCTCGGCGGCGGCGGGGGCTGGCGTGATCGTCTGACATTCTGCGAGCGCGTCGGCCGGCACGGCGGTCAGCGGCAGGGTGCGTGCTTCGGCGAAGGCACGGAGGGCAGGCGCCCCGGCCTTGTCGGCCGGCGCGGCGATGCGGTCGATCGCAGCGTTGCCCCAGGCGGCCGCGAGCGCCTGCTCGAGGCTGGTCTGCGTCGCCCCCTGGCGGAAGCCGAACCCTGCCACGATCATCGGACGGTGCTCCACTGGACCACCGGGTAGCTCGCCTGCCAGCCGCGCCTTGAGCCGAGGGGGCCGGCCTCTGCAAGCTCGATGCGCAGGAGCGTGCCGCCGGCCTTGGCGTGCCATTCGGCGAGCAGCGCTTCGGATTCGATCGTCACGGCGTTGGCGACAACCCGTGTGCCCGCCCGCAGCCGCGCCCACAAAGCCTGCAGCAAGCCCTGAGAGAGGCCGCCGCCGATGAAGACGGCATCGGGCTCCGGTTGGTTTTCCAGTGCGTCAGGGGCGGCGCCCTCCACGATATCGAGCCCCTCCAGCCCGAAGCGCGCGGCGTTCTCGCGGATGCGCAGGGCTCGATCGCCGCGCTGCTCGATGGCTGTTGCGGTGTTGCCGGCGGCGGACAGGAGCCATTCGATCGCGATCGAGCCCGAGCCTGCGCCGATATCCCAGAGCCGCTCCCCCGCTCGCGGGGCCAGCGCCGATAGGGTGAGGGCGCGCACCGGGCGCTTCGTGATCTGCCCGTCATGCGCAAAGGCATCGTCCGGAAGGCCGCTGGCGCGCGGCAGGGCGGTTCCGTCCCCGGCGGCCTCCAGAGCGACGGCGACAGGGTGGCGCACATCGTCGAGCGCGAAACGCGCCGCTTCGGTTTCCCGCACACGCTCCGCCGGACCGCCGAGCGCCTCGAGCACCGTGAGCCGCGAGGCACCGAAGCCGCGCCCTGTAAGCCAGTCGGCCAGGGCGCCGGGCGCCGCACCGTCTCGCATCAGCAAGATCGCGCGCAGGCCCGGGGCGAGGCGCGGGATCAGGCGCTCGAAGGGCGCCGCATGAAGGCCGAGGCAGAGCGTCGTCTCCAGCGGCCAGCCGAGCCGGGCTGCCGCCAGCGCGAAGGTGGAGGGGCCGGGCAGCGCGCGCCATTCACCGGGGGCAAGATGCCGGGCGAGGCTGCTGCCGGCGCTGAACCAGAACGGGTTACCCGTCGCGAGCATGGCAACGCGCCGGCCGCGATGCGCAAGAACGGGCTCAACGCCATCAGCGAAGGGAACGGGCCAGATCCTACGCTCGGCTGCGCGGGCCAAGGTCCCGTCGGCCTCGAGCAGCGCCATCAGGCGGGCCGAGCCGGTGACGATCTCCGCCGCCTCCAGCGCGGCGCGGCTTGCCGGGGAGAGGCCCGGCACGCCATCCTCGCCCATGCCGATGATCGTGAGCCACGGGTCAGCCATGTCGCCGAAACTGCTCATTCTGGGAGGGACTGCGGAAGCGAGCGCGCTGGCGGCGCTTGTGGCGGCGCGCGGCTGGGACGCGGTGCTCTCCTATGCTGGCCGGACCGCCGCGCCGCGGGCGCAGCCCGTGCCGGCGCGCGTGGGCGGCTTCGGCGGGGTGCACGGGCTGGTCGCCTATCTGGCAGCCGAGAAGATCACGCACCTCATCGACGCGACCCACCCCTTCGCCGCCCGGATGAGCGCCAATGCCGTGGCAGCCGGCGCCGTGGGCGGTGCGGCGCTCGCGGCGCTGGAGCGGCCGGCATGGGCGCGCGAGACCGGCGACCGCTGGGTGGATGTGCCGGATATGGCGGCGGCCGCCGCAGCGCTGGAGGGCCCGGCTCGGCGCGTGTTCCTCGCCATCGGGCGCCAGGAGATCGGCGTCTTTGCCTCCCAGCCCCAGCACCACTACCTGCTGCGCCTCGTCGACCCGCCGGAGACGGCGCCGCCCCTCCCGCGGCACAGCGTGGTGGTTGCCCGCGGCCCGTTCGACGCGGCGGGCGATGCCGCGCTGATGGCCGCGCATGGCATTGACTGCGTGGTGGCCAAGAACGCCGGGGGCACTGGCGCGCGCGCCAAGCTGGAGGCGGCACGGTCGCTCGGGCTGCCCGTGATCATGGTCGCCCGCCCGGCCGTGCCCGATCGCCGGGTGTTCACGACGCCCGAGGCTGTGGTGCACTGGGTGGCTCATGCGGGCACCGCCCTCGGCGTGTAGACCAGCGGGCCGGCGGGACGCGCGACCACGCGCGTGGCGCTGGAGCCGACGATCACCACGGTCTGCATATCCGCCATCTCGGCCGTGGCCTCGGGCAGCGGCACCACGCTCAGCGTCTCGTCCGGGCGGGTGACGGCGCGGGCGAAGATCACGGGGCGGTCATCGTCGCAGGCCTCGCGCAGCACCCTCAGCGCGCGGTCGAACCCCTCGGGGCGCGCCTTTGAGCGCGGATTGTAGAGCGCCATCGCGAAATCGGCTTCGGCGGCGAGGCGCAGGCGCTTCTCCACCAGGGCGGCGGGCTTCAGGTTGTCGCTGAGGTTGATGGCGCAGAAGTCGTGCCCCAGCGGTGCGCCCGCGCGGGCGGCGGCGGCGAGCATGGCGGTGACCCCGGGCAGAATGCGGAGCTCCACCGTGCCCCAGGCTGCCGGCTCCGCCTCGATGGCCTCGCAGACCACGGCCGCCATCGCAAAGACGCCGGGATCGCCCGATGAGACGACGGCGACGCTCCGCCCCTCCGCTGCGAGGGT
>JBCBHB010000214.1:0-5411 GCA_038526025.1 Pseudomonadota bacterium | reverse complement strand
GCGATGCCGGGCGCACCGGGCTGGGCGACCACGCGGTTCATGGACCCGGACGATCGGGTCCGGCGCCGAAAGCCCCTCGGCAGTTTGCCAGCGCTTGCGGATCCAGTGGAACACCGCGCGCGCCTCGCCAGTGTTCCGCAGGCTCCAGAGCGTCCAGGGCGGTACGTAAGCGAAACCGCCGGGGCCGAGGCGATGGTGCTTGCCCATCAGATCGAGCGTGATCTCGCCCTCCGTCACGAACAGCGCCGCCTGACCGTGCGCCTCGGGCTCCGGTGCGTCGGACCCGCCACCGGGCGCAAGCTCCACGATGTACTGCGCGAAGGTTTCGGCGAAGCCCGTGAGCGGGCGGGCCAGGATCCAGGCGCGGCAGCCATGCCAGCCGGGCAGACGGCTCGTCACGATGTCCCGCATCACGCCGCGGGGAATGACCGCGTAGGCCTCGGTGAAGACGGCGCGACCCGTATGCAGCGCTTCCTGCCCGGGCAGCCCGCCTTCGGGGCCGGCATAGCGGGGGGCCGCGCCGTGCTCCGCCGCGATCTTGGCGAAGAGGGATGGGGGCTTCGGCGCGTCGCTCATGATCCCAGCATCTCCTCGAGCCTGAAGCGGGCGATCTTCTCTACCTCCGCGCAGGCGGTCTCCATCTCCGCGCCTGCGTCGTTGGCCAGCCGCGCCTCGAAAGCCGCCAGGATATCGTCCTTGCCCCGCCCCTTCACGGCCATGATGAAGGGATGGCCGAAGCGCGCGCGATAGGCATCGTTCAGCGCCGTGAAGCGCGCCTTCTCCGCTTCCGTCAGCGCATCCAGGCCCGCGCCCGCCTGCTCCTTCGCGCTCTCCGCCGTCAGCATCCGCGCCGCCGCGAGCTTGCCCGCAAGGTCTGGATGCGCATCCAGCACCGCCCGCCTCCGGGCCGGATCCGCCAGCCGAAAGCGGGTGCGCAGCGCGGCGTGCAGGCCCTCGGCCGTATCCATCGCCGGCCCGATCCCGAAGTCCCACGCCTCCTCGGCAATCCAGGGCGAGTGCTCGAACACGCCGCCGAAGGCTGCCACGAAGGCTGCCCGGTCCATCGCCGAGGGGTGCGGCCCCGGGTCGGGCGCCGGGTGCAGCCGCGCCCAGTGCTCGGCAATCTCGAGCCGGGTGGCCATCCACACGCCCTCATGCGCCGCCACATGGTCCAAAAACCGCGCCAAGGCTGCCGCCCGCGCCGGCCGCCCGGCCAGCCGGCAATGCAGCCCCACGCTCATCATCGCCGGCCGTCCCTCGCCGCCCTCCGCCCAAAGCCGGTCGAAGGTGCCGCGCAGATAGGCCTCGAACTGCTCGGGCGTCGAGAAACCCGGCGAGGTGCCGATCCGCATGTCGTTCGCATCGAGGGTATAGGGCACCACCAGTTGCGGGCCCGCGGGCGTCGGCTGCCAGTATGGGAGTTCGTCCGCATAGCTGTCCGCCGCATAGGCAAACCCGCCCAGCTCCGCCACGAGGTCGACGGTGTTGGCGGAGCAGCGCCCCGTGTACCAGCCCTTCGGCGGCGCGCCGGTTACCGCCTCGTGCAGCCGGATGGCCGCCGCCATTTCGGCCTTCTCCGCGTCGCGCCCGTGGTTTGCGTAGTCGATCCACTTCATGCCGTGGCATGCAATCTCCCAACCCGCCGTCTGCATGGCCGCCACCTGTGCCGGCGCCCGCGCAATGGCGGAGGTGACGGCGAAGACGGTCACCGGCACGCCGCGCTCGGTCAGCAGGCGGTGGAGCCGCCAGAAACCCACCCGGGCGCCGTAGTCGTAGATCGTTTCCATGTTCCAGTGCCGCCGCCCCGCCCAGGGCTCGGCGCCGGGGATCTCGGAGAGGAACGCCTCGCTCTCCCCGTCCCCATGCAGCAGGCACCGCTCCCCGCCCTCCTCGAAGTTCAGCACCACCTGCAGGGCCACGCGTGCCCCGCCCGGCCAGGCCGGGTTCGGCGGGGTGGGCCCATGGCCGAGAAGGTCGCGCGGGTAGGGCATCGGGTCTCCGAAGACTGGGATGGCTTGCCGCAGTCTCGGAAAACCCTTGCCGCCAAAGCAAGCGGTAATGCATCGTCACGGGGCAGGGCGGGTGCCGCGCCGGTGCCGAGTGCCGCCCGCATGCCCAGGGAGCGCGGTATGGCAAGTGAAAACGGCAAGGGCCGGCTGACGACCCATGTTCTCGACACCACGCGCGGTCGCCCCGCCGCGGGCCTCGCCCTCTCGCTCTGGCGGTTCGACGAGGACGGCGAGGCGGAGCTGATCCTCCGAACCGAAACCAACGAGGACGGGCGCACCGACGCGCCGCTTCTCGATGGCGACGCCTTCGAGCCCGGCGCCTACGAGATCGTCTTCGAGGCCGGTGCCTGGCTGGCGGAGGCCGGCGCCCCCGTCGCCGATCCGCCCTTTCTCGACGATGTGCCGATCCGCTTCGCCATGGCGGAGGAGACGCATTACCACGTGCCGCTCCTCCTCTCGGCCCATGGCTACAGCACCTATCGGGGCTCCTGATGCTCCGCTTCCTGCTCAATGACCGGGAGGTGGCGCTGGAGGCCCCTGCGCCCCACGCGACGCTGCTCGACCATCTGAGGCTGGAACAGCGCCTCTGCGGCACGAAGGAGGGCTGTGCGGAGGGGGACTGCGGCGCCTGCACCGTCCTCATCGGCCGCCCGAGCGGCAAGGGCATGGCCTACGAGCCCGCCAATGCCTGCATCCGCCTCATGCCAAGCGTTCACGGGACCCACGTGGTCACCGTCGAGGCGCTGGCGAAGGACGCGCTCCACCCCGTGCAGCAGGCCATGGTCGAGACCCATGGCAGCCAGTGCGGCTTCTGCACTCCGGGCATTGTCATGGCGCTTTACGCCCACTGGCGCGCGGCCGGTGGCGCTGATCGACAGGCGCTCGAGACCGCGCTCCAGGGCAATCTTTGCCGCTGCACCGGCTATGCTCCCATCCTCGAGGCCGCCGCCCGTGCCCTCACCGCCGGCGATCGGGCCGCGGATCCCCTCAGCGCCCAGGCGACGACCACCGCCAAGCGCCTTGTCGCCATGCAAACGGGCCGGCTCACATTCGAGGGCCCGGGCGGCACCGCCATCCTGCCTGCGGATGTGGATGATCTCGCCCAGTGCCTCGCGGAGCATCCCGGCGCCACCATCGTCGCCGGCGCCACGGATATCGGGGTGTGGACCGCGAAGGACTTTCTCGAAATCTCGCCCGCCGTCTTCATCGATCACCTCCCCGGCCTCGCCGCCATCGAGCCCGTTGAAGGCGGCCTGCGCATCGGCGCCGCCGCCTCCTATGCCGATCTCCTGCCCTGGATCGACGCGCGCCATCCCTGGCTCTCCGCCTATTGGCGCCGTATCGGCGGGCCGCAGATCCGCGCTGCCGGCACGCTTGGCGGCAACCTCGCCACCGCATCGCCCATAGGGGACACGCCGCCGCCGCTGATGGTGCTCGGCGCCGAGGTCGCCCTCCGCAGCGCTACCGGCTGCCGTACCCTGCCCATCGAGGCCTTCATCACCGGCTACCGCGACACTGCCCTCGCCCTCGGCGAGTTCATCGAGAGCATCCACGTGCCGGACTCCGAGCCCGGTGCCGTCCATACCGCCTCCAAGATCTCGAAGCGGCGGGACGAGGACATCTCCTCCCTCTCCGCCGCCATGGCGCTTCGCCTCAGCGAGGGCCGGGTCGAGACCGCCCGCGTCGCTTTCGGCGGCATGGCCGCCACGCCGATGCGCGCTCGTGCCCTCGAGACATGGTTGGCAGGCCGTCCCTGGACGCTGGAGACCGTGAGTGCCGCCGCCGCCCCGCTGGCCGAGGACTTCGCGCCCATCTCCGACGCCCGCGCCTCCGCCACATACCGCATGGCCGCGGCGCGCAACCTCCTGATCCGCGCCTGGGCCGAGAGCGCGGGCCAGACGGCGAGGCTCGAGGCTCATGCCACGGGATGATCGCGCGCCACAGGCCCAGGGTGGGGCTAAGGGCGGGGCCCGCGCGCATGAGAGCGCCGAGAAGCATGTCACCGGTCGCGCGGTCTATCTCGACGACATCGCAGCACCTCAGGACCTCCTCCACGCCTATCTCGGCCTCGCCCCGGTGATCGGCCCTCTCTGCACGCTCGACCTTGCCGCCGTCCGCGCCGCCCCCGGCGTGATCGCGACCATCGATGCGCGGGACCTCGCGCACAACGACATCAGTCCCACCGGCAAGGGCGACGATCCGATCTTCCCGGCCGAACGCACCGCCTTCCACGGCCAGCCTCTCTTCGCCGTGATCGCTGAGAGCCGCGCTGCCGCTCGCCGCGCTGCCCGCCTGGCAGTGGTCGACATCGCGCCCGCTCCGTCACACCTCACCATCGCGGCGGCGGAGGCGGCGGGGGCCGATCTTGTCACCGAACCTCTCACCCTCGCCCGCGGGGACGCCGAAGCGGGTCTTGCCAAGGCGCCCCGCACCCTCGAAGGCGCCATGACCATCGGCGGGCAGGACCATTTCTACCTCGAAGGGCATATCGCCCTTGCCATCCCGGGCGAGGACGGCGCCATGGAGGTCTGGTCCAGCACCCAGCATCCCTCCGAAGTGCAGCACGTGGTGGCCCACACGCTCGGCCTTCCCTCCGCCATGGTCACCGTGAAGGTCCGCCGCATGGGCGGTGCTTTCGGCGGCAAGGAGACCCAGTCCAACCTCTTCGCCTGCGTGGCAGCCCTCGCCGCCCGCGCCACCGGCCGCCCGGTGAAGCTCCGCCCGGACCGGGACGACGACATGATCGCCACGGGCAAGCGGCATGATTTCGAGGCCCGCTACCGCGTCGGCTACGACGAGACGGGCCGCCTCCATGCCCTCGACATGACGCTCGCCGCCCGCTGCGGCTTCTCGGCGGACCTGTCCGGCCCGGTCACCGACCGCGCGCTCTTCCATGCGGACAACTGCTATCACTACGAGGACGTCCGTCTCCGCTCGAAGCCGCTCCGCACCAACACCGTCTCCAACACCGCCTTCCGCGGTTTCGGCGGCCCGCAGGGCATGCTGGCGGGCGAGCGGGTGATCGAGGAGGTGGCCTATGCGCTGGGCCGCGACCCGCTCGAGATCCGCCGCGCGAACTTCTACCGCGAGGGGCGGGACATCACGCCCTACCACCAGCGGGTGGAGGACAACATCATCACCCGCCTTGTCGACGAGCTGGAGGCAAGCGCGGACTATCAGGCCCGCCGGTGCGCCATCGTCGAGACGAACCGCGAAAGCCCCTTCCTCCGCCGCGGCATCGCGCTCACGCCCGTGAAGTTCGGCATCAGCTTCACCGCCACCTGGTACAATCAGGCCGGCGCGCTGGTGCATATCTACCGGGACGGCTCGGTCCATCTGAACCATGGCGGCACCGAGATGGGGCAGGGCCTCAACACCAAAGTCGCGCAGGTGCTGGCCGAG
>JBCBHB010000213.1:0-5416 GCA_038526025.1 Pseudomonadota bacterium | reverse complement strand
CTATCTCGAACGCCTGCGCCAGCATCTCGGTGAGGATATGGTGGCGGAGCTGCTGGCCGATGGCGAGCTGGAGCTGACCGACAGGGCCGCGCAACTGCGCCGCATGGTGGAAGAGGGCGACGTGGAAGGCGTGCGCCGGCTCAGCCACGATCTGATCGCGGTGGCCGGGCATCTGGGGCTCAGCGCGCTGTCGCTGGCGGCCGTCGACCTGAACCGCCGGCTGCGCAATGCCCAACCGTCGGACCTCGGCACCGTGACCGAGCGGACCCTGCCGCTGGCCGACCGCTCGCTTGCCGCGATCGCCGCGTGGCGCGACACGGCGGCGCGGAACGAGGCGGGGGGCTGAGCGACCGTCGCCCTTGCGCTTGCGCCGGCACCGCCTGCCGGGCGATGTCCTGAGACGAGGTGAACCGGCGGCCTCGGGCCGCACATCCCAGGAGCGGCCCCGACGCGCCAGAAGGCGAGCGCGGCCCTTCGCACGAGGACGAGACGATGAGCGAGAACGCTGACGACGGCGCTGTGGCGGCAGACCGGGACCCCATAGAGATCCACCTGGTCGAGAGCGATGATCTCGAGGCCGCGCTTTCGGGCCTGGCGGCGGAAGAGGCGGCCTGGGCGCGGGCGAACCGGTTCCGCGGCAAGCTGGGCCAGTCGCTCGTTCTACCGGCACCCGACGGGGGTATCGCACGGGTGCTCGTGGGATGGGGGAACGCGGGCGACCGCAAGCGGTCGCGCTTCGACCTCGGGCGTTTCGCGGCGGAGGCGCCGCCGGGCACCTATCGCCTCGCAACGGCGCTGGGATCGGCGGAAGCGGAAGAGGCCGCGCTTGCCTGGCTGCTGGCGCGGTACCGCTTCGAACGCTACCGCAAGACCCCGGCCGCGCCGGAGGCGGACCTGCTGGTGCCCGATGGCGTGGATGGCGAGCGCCTCGGCGTGATCGCGGAGGGCGTGTTCTTCGTGCGCGACCTCATCAACACGCCCGCCAACGATCTCGGGCCGGAGGGGCTGGAAGCGGCGGCGCGCAAGCTCGCGGAGCGGGACGGGGCCGCGATCGAGGTGACCGTCGGAGAGGCCCTGAAGGACGCCAACCTGCCGCTGATCCACACCGTGGGCCGCGCGGCGGCCGAGGCACCGCGGCTGATCGACATCACTTGGGGCGACCCGGCGCACCCGAAGGTGACACTCGTGGGCAAGGGCGTGTGCTTCGACACGGGCGGGCTCAACCTCAAGCCCGGCGGCGCGATGGGGCTGATGAAGAAGGATATGGGGGGCGCGGCGAACGCGCTGGGGCTCGCCCATATGATCATGGCGCTGGAGCTGCCCGTGCGCCTGCGCGTGCTTATCCCGGCGGTTGAGAACGCGGTCTCGGGCGGAAGCTTCCGGCCGGGGGACGTTCTCACCTCGCGCGCGGGCCTCACGGTGGAGATCAACAATACCGATGCGGAGGGGCGGCTGGTGCTGGCCGACGCGCTGACGCTGGCGACGGAGGAAGATCCGGCCTTCATCGCGGATTTCGCGACGCTGACGGGTGCCGCACGCGTGGCGCTGGGGCCGGATGTGGTGCCGTTCTTCACCGATAGCGAGGGGCTGGCGACCGCGCTCTCGGCAGCGGCGGGGCGGACGGCGGATCCCGTCTGGCGCCTGCCGCTCTGGCCGGGCTATGAAGCGGATATCGAGCCGGGGATCGCGGATCTGGACAACGCGCCCTCGGGCAGCATGGCCGGCGCGATCACCGCGGCCCTGTTCCTGAAGCGGTTCGCGGGGGGGGAGGCTGAATGGGTGCATTTCGACCTCTATGCCTGGACGCAGAAGCCGAAGCCCGGGCGCCCCAAGGGCGGGGAGGCTCAGGCGATCCGCGCGCTCTTGGCCGTGCTGGAGGAGCGCTACGCCGAAGGCGCATGAGGGCGCGATGAGCGCGGCCCGCGACAGCGGCTGGCGGTTGCCGGACGGGTGGGACCGTCGCCTGACGCCCGCACGGGCGGACCTGGCGGACAGCGCGCTCGAGGGCAGGATCGCTGCCGGGCGATACGTCTCGCCGGTCGCGCGGCAGGTGGTCGCCCCGCTGGCAAACCTCCACCCCGAGCCGGATGCGGCCACGCGGATCGACACGCAGCTGCTCCTGGGCGAGCCGGTGGATCTCTATGACGAGGCCGATGGATGGGCCTGGGTCCGGTCCCGCACCGATGGTTACGTTGGGTACCTGCGCGCGGTCTGCCTGGGCGGCTTGGCCGACCCGACGCACCGGGTGGCGACACGGGCGGCGCTCTCCTTCGCGGCGGCGGACATCAAGGCACCTGCGACACGCCTGCCCTGGCCAGCGGCTGTCCGGGTGCTCGAGACGGTGGCCGGCGTCGGAACCCACGGGCTGCTCGGCCACATCGCGGGCGGCGGCTTCGTGCCCATGGCGCATCTTGCCCCAGCGGAGACGCGGGCGGCGGACTGGGTGGCCGAGGCGGAAGCGCTGCTGGGCCAGCCCTATCTCTGGGGTGGGCGGAGCGGCGACGGGATGGACTGCTCCTCCCTCCTCCAGCTTGCGCTGGCCACCGCCGGCTGTGCCTTCCCGCGCGACAGCGACATGCAGGCCGGGGCGGACCTGCCCGGCGTAACCCGTCTCGATGCCGAAAGTCTTGCCGCCCTCCGGCGGGGGGACCTCGTGTTCTGGGCCGGGCATGTGGGCGTGATGCAGAACGGCGAGCGGCTGCTGCATGCCAACGCGCACCACATGGCCGTGGCGAGCGAGCCGCTGGCGGAGACGGTGGCGCGGATCGCGGCAAAGGAGGGCAAGGGGGTCACTGCGGTCTTGCGTCTCGATACAAGCCTCATGCAACAACGTCTGACGCTGGAGCCGCCGCTCGCCGAGCGGACCGTCGGGAAACCATCGTCGTGAGGACCGCCGCGTGCCGAGAGAGCCCCAAGCCGCCGCCCTGATCGCCGCCGCCGTCGGCCTTGTCGCCGGCTGCACGGCGATGACCCCCGAGGCCGCGCCGACCGCCGCCACGCCCGAGCCCGAGGTGCAGGCTGAGCCCGCGGCCTTCACGGCCGGCACCTTCGCCACCTTCGAGGGCTGGCAGGCGGCCTTCCGCCGCCGGGCGCTGGCCGAAGGGATCGCGGGCCCCACGCTCGACAGCGCCTTCACCGGCGTGCGCGAGAACCCGACGGTGCTGGAGCGGGACGCGTTCCAGCCGGAATTCAGCCGCGCCATCTGGCAGTATCTCGACAGCGCGGTCTCGGACACGCGCATCTCGAACGGCCGCGCGGCCATGCGGAGCCGCGGTCAGCTGCTCTCGGAGATCGAGGCGCGCTATGGCGTGGACCAGCATGTGGTCGTCGCCATCTGGGGGCTGGAGAGCGCCTATGGCGCGAATTATGGCGACCTCTCGGTGATCCGCTCGCTGGCCACGCTGGCCTGGGACGGACGGCGGCGGCGCTTTGCCGAGGAGCAGCTGATCGCAGCGCTCCGGATCATCGAGGCGGGCGATATCGCGCCCTCGGCCATGGTGGGCTCCTGGGCGGGCGCCATGGGGCACACGCAGTTCATTCCCACGAGCTTCCTCGCCTATGCGGTGGACTTCACGGGCGACGGGCGGCGGGACATCTGGGACCCTTCGGCGGCGGATGCGCTGGCCTCGACCGCGAACTACCTGGCGAAGTTCGGCTGGGAGACGGGCAAGCCCGCGGTGGTGGAGATCACCCTGCCCGCCGGGTTCGACTACCTGCTGGCGGACGGGCGCACGCGGCGCCGGGCGGCGGAATGGGAGGCGATCGGCATCCGCCCCGCACGGGGCGGCAGCCTGCCGGCGGCAGAGGGCGTGGAGATCCTGCTGCCCGCCGGCTCTCAGGGCCCCGCCTTCGCGGCCTACAAGAACTTCCGCGTCATCAAGCGCTACAACAACGCCACCTCCTACGCGCTGGCGGTGGCGCATCTGGCCGAGCGGCTGGAGGGCGCGCCGCCCTTTGCCGCCTCCTGGCCGCGGGGCGACCGGGCGCTGAGCCGGACGGAAACCGAGGAGCTGCAACGCCTTCTCACCGCGCAGGGTTATGACACCAAGGGCGTCGACGGCATCGCGGGGCCCAACACCCGCGGCGCCGTGCGGGCCTGGCAGGCCGCCAACGGCCGGGTGCCCGATGGCTATATCTCGGGCCGGCTGCTGGACGGGGTGCGCGCCTCCCGCGGCTGACGCGCAGGGAAGTTTCTCGGAACCCTTGGCACAGGGCGCCCGTTCAGGGAGGCGTCAGCCCGCTCCGGCGGGCACCAGCCAAGGAGGTTTCGTCATGAAACGCACCCTGATCGGTTCGACCCTCGCCATCCTGCTCGCCGGCGGCGCGGCGCTTGCCGCGAACACGGTGACGATCCACGACCAGAGCCGCGCCGATTTCGACGTGAAGCGCGGGATCGTGGAGACCGTGGAGCGCCTCTACGGCCGCGCCGTGGTCTTCTCCGACCCCAACCCGCTGCCCGCGGGCGTGGAGGAAGGCCTGGTGGAGGGCGAGCGCCTGCCCGCCGCCGCCCCCATCGACCCGGTGCCCGGGAAGCTGATGGACGCGCTGCCGGTGATCGACAACGCCCGCTGGGTCCGCATCGGGGACCATATCGTGGCGGTCGACGACCTCGATATCGTGCGCCTGGCCATCTACGACGTGCTGGCCTGACGGAGCGGCGCGAGCCTCGGGTGTCCGTGTTCGCGGGCACCCATTTCTCGGGGGAGCGGCTGCGACATCGCCGCAATGTCGATTCTGATCAAAAGCCTGTCGCCTTGCTCCGCGCCGCCGCTGCCGCCCTGTAGCATCACGCTCCGACATCCATTGGGTTCGGGAGCGAAACCATGCGCAAGCAGGCACGGGCGGTTGTGGTTGGCGGGGGCGCTGTCGGGTGCTCGATCGCATACCATCTGGCGAAGGCGGGCTGGACCGACACGTTGCTGCTGGAGCGCGACGAGCTGACGGCGGGCAGCACCTGGCACGCCGCGGGGCTGCTGCCGTATTTCAACATGAGCTACGCGACGAGCCACATCCACGACTACTCCATCAAGTTCTACAAGACCCTGGAGGAGGAGACGGGGCTGAACGCGGGCTTCTCCGTCGTCGGCAACCTGCGCATGGCGCAGAGGCGAGAGCGGATGGACGAATACATGCTCTACGCCACCACGGCAGAGAGCATCGGCATCCCCTACGAGTGGCTGACGCCAGAGCAGATCAAGGACCGCTACCCGCTGGTGCGGACCGAGGACCTGGTGGGCGCGATCTACCATCCAACCGACGGCTATATCAACCCCGCCGACGTGACCCAGGCCATGGCCAAAGGTGCGCGCGCGCGCGGTGTCACGATTGAACGGCGCTGGCAGGTCGACAGCTACACCTGGGCGGGTGACCATTGGGACGTCGTGCTGACCAAGATGGTCGAACAGGGCGGCAATCT
>JBCBHB010000212.1:0-5447 GCA_038526025.1 Pseudomonadota bacterium | reverse complement strand
CAGCAGCGCTGGTGCCTCGAGAATGCCGACTGCGCTTACCTCGATGCGCGCATGGCCATCTTGCCCCTTGCGGCCCTCACGGTCCTGGCGCTGGCGGCCTTGCCGAAGGGGCGGTGGCTGCGTGGGGCGGCCGCGGGGCTCGTAGGCGTCGTCGCAGCGGGCACCGGGCTCGAGAATGCCTGGGAGGTCGAGCACCGGCTCGCCCCGCTCACGCGGCCCTGGGAGCGGGCGAAGGCGCTTGCCTGTTTCCCCGAGCGGTGGCCCGAAGAGGCGGTAGAGCTCCGCCATGCAGTCGATCCCTGGGGACATGTGGCCAGCCATACTTACGTGGATGTGGACGGGATCTGGCGGCGCTATCTCGCGTCCTTCGATCTAGAGGAGGATTGTGCGGCGGGCCGGGCAGCCCTTGCGGCGCGCCTGCCCGCCATCCTCCCGATGCTGCCTGTCGGCGGGGCCGACGAGATCGGCCGGGGTGAGGGCACCGGGGGGCGTTTCCTCGGCGCCGGCTGGCATCGCGTGGAGCCCTGGGGCGTATGGAGCGCCGAGAGGGAGGCGACGCTCGTGGTCGAGCCCACCGGAGCGCCGGAGACAGGCGATGTGCTGCTTCGGCTGGACTGGGTGGCGCCGCCCTTTCCCCACGGTGGGCCGAGGCCGGTCGAAATCGCCGTGCCCGGCGGCGTGCTCTGGCAGGGCACGGGCGTGCGGGCCGAGGGCGGCTGCTGCACCGCCCGCCTCCCGCTGCCTTACCCGCTGCCCCCGCGCGTCATCGTGACGATCAGCGCGCCCGAACAGCACAACGTCGCCCCGCCCGGCGGCGAGAAGCGCGTCGGCATCGGGCTGCAGCGGATAGCGTTGGAGAGCGTGGAGTAGGGGCTGCCGGCAGTGGCAGCGGGGCGCCCGGCCGCAGGGGCCGGGCGCGGTAGCGGATCAGGCCGCCTTCGCCTCGAGAACGGCGTCGACCTTCTCGGCCGCGGCGCTCTCGTCGAGCTCCTCAACCGCCGCAAGCTCGCGGGTCAGCCGCTCGAGCGCAGCCTCGTAGAGCTGGCGCTCCGAGTAGGACTGCTCCGGCTGGTCGCCCGCACGGTAGAGGTCGCGAACCACCTCGGCGATGGAGATCAGGTCGCCGGAATTGATCTTCTGCTCGTATTCCTGCGCACGGCGGGACCACATGGCGCGCTTGATCTTGGCGCGGCCGCGCAGCGTCTCGAGGGCCTTCGTCACGAGGTCCGGGCTGGACAGGGCACGCATGCCCACCGAGCTCGCCTTCGCCGTCGGCACGCGCAGGGTCATCTTGTCCTTCTCGAAGGAGATCACGAAGAGCTCGAGCTTCATGCCCGCCACTTCCTGCTCCTCGATCGAGACAATCTTGCCGACCCCGTGCGCCGGGTACACGACGTAGTCGTTAGCGCGGAATTCACCCGAGAGCTGCTTGGTCTTTTTCGACATGTTTTCTCCGTGCCCTTGCAGCCGGCAGCGCCGGCGCAAAAAACGACCCCTACCCAAGCTTTCGCAAGGATGGTGTCGTGGCTTTCTCACACTTCGGGACGAGACTGCCCCAGATGGCGCACCAATCGGGATGCTTCCACTGGAACCTCCTCAGTTCATAGAAGCGTAGTATAGCAAAAAAAGGCCGCTGTTTCCAGTCGCGCCCCCGGAGCGCGGTCGGAAGCGCGGCGCGGAGATGAATTTCGCGCAGTTGTCGAGGCTTGGCTGGTGCAGTGCAAACAATACCCCGGGCTCAATCACCCTCGCCGGGCGCCTCGGAGAAGTGGGCCTCGAATTTCCCCGATTCGCCGTCGAACTTCTCCGCTTCGGGCAGCGGGTCCTTCTTCTGGGTGATGTTCGGCCAGGCTTCAGCGTATTTCTTGTTCACATCGAGCCACTTCTCCAGCCCGCTCTCCGTGTCGGGCCGGATCGCGTCGGCCGGGCATTCCGGCTCGCAGACACCGCAGTCAATGCACTCGTCCGGGTGGATGACGAGCATGTTCTCGCCTTCGTAGAAACAGTCGACGGGGCAGACCTCCACGCAGTCGGTGTACTTGCACTTGATGCAGTTGTCGGTGACGACGTAGGTCATGCGCGGCTCCGCGGTGTAAAGCTTCCAATGCCGGCGTCAGGCTGGGCTGACACGCAGCGTCGTGTTGCGCGCTATATGCAGCGCATCACCCGGGCGCTTCAAGGGTCCCCCCGCTTCAGCGCGGCGATTTCGCGCCGTTCTCGTTTGTCGGGACGCCGAGGCTGCTCGTTTTGCGCCACCGTGCTCGCAGTTTCGTGATCGGCGGCACGGTCAGGCGGCGGGTCGAGATCGGTGTAGAGCGCCTGAGCCTCGGGGGCAGGGCCGCGACGCGTACCGATGGCGTCGACACGAATGGCGCGGACGCGGCCGCCCTGCGGAAAGCTCAGTTCGTCCCCGGGGCTCACGGTCTGCGCGGGCTTCGTGCAGTGCTTGCCGTTGAGCCGGAGCTTGCCCGAGCCCGCGAGTTCGCCGGCAAGCCCGCGCGTCTTGAAGAAGCGTGCATGCCACAGCCATTTGTCGACCCGCAGGCGTGCGGGGCCATCGGCCGACATGCGCTACTTGTTCTTGAGCTGCTGGAGGATGGCGAAGGGGCTGTCGGGGTCCACCGGCCGATCGGCTCTCCGATCCTTGCCGCCGCCTTTCGGCCCGCCCCCGCTCTGGCCCCCGCCCTGGCCCCCGCCCTGACCACGGCCATGACCCCCACCGGGGCCGCCGCGCGGGCGATCTCCCTTCGGGCCCCGCGGGCCCTTGCCGCCTGGCTTGCCGCCGCCGCCGGCCTCGGCACGGGCCGCCTGCTGGTCGCCGCCCGGCGCGCCACCGCGGCGCTGGCCGCCCGGCTTGCCGCGCCGGCGCTCACCGCCGTCGCCGGTGTTCTCGGCGCGCTGTTCGCCAGGTTGTCCGCCCTGCGGGCCGCCTTGCTGGCTGCGGGGTGGGCCACGCCGCCGCCGCCCGCCGCCTTCGCGCTCCCCGTCGGTGGCACCGGCGCCGCGGGGCCCGCCCCGCTGGGGGCGTCCGCGGGGGCGAAGCGTGAAGGTGAAGAACACCTCGGTCTCCGCCGCTGCCTCGGGCGCGGCGTCGTCGCCGCTCGCCTCGGGTGCCGGCTCGTCGCCGACAGAGAGTGCTTCGGCAGGTGCCGGTGCCGCGTCGCTCTTCGCGCCGTCGTCCTCGGCTGGGGCCACGGCACTGTCGTCGCCATCAACGGGTGCAGACGCTTCCTGCGCCGCCGGGGCGCTCTCCGATGCTGCCGGCACACCCGTTGGGTCGGCCGATGGGGCCTCCTCGGCGGGAAGCGCTGCTTCAACGGCCTCGACGGGCGCGCTTTCGGCGTCGGTCTCTGTCGCGTCGCCTGGGGCCTTAGCCGTCTCGGCAGCAGCCATGGGCGCCGTTTCCGCTGGAGCGGTGGTCTCCGTCGCGGCGGCCTCCGGCGCACTGTTCTCGACGGCAGGGCTTTCCTCGGCAGTGTTCTCAGCCACGTTCTCTGCCATGGCAGCCGGTTTCGGCGCCGGGCGCACGGGCTTGGGGCGCTCGCCCCGTTCGGCCTGGTAGCCGAGCCCCTGCATCAGTTCGGAAAACTGCTCGAGGGTGCAGCCTGTGATCGAGAGCATGTCCGGCGTCGCTTCGAAGCCCGCACGCTGGTCGAGCGGCCGGATCATGTCGGCGAGACGTTCGAGCATGTCGATGCGCACCGCGCGCTTGCCCGCCAGGCGGTAGCCAGCCTTGGTGTAGTAGACGGCGCTCGCCCCATCCTCGCCCGCCGGTACGGTCACATGGCCCGCGGGCGGGGGCGGCGGCAGTTCCTCGAGCCCCTCCCACAAGCCCCAGAGCACGAGGCGCAGACGGGTGGGGGCAGGCTTCAGCAGCGCCGGCATGAAGATATGGTGCTGGCCGAAGCGGACGCCGTGCTTGCGGAGAAGCGCGCGCTCCTCCTGGCCGAGCGCCTTGATGTCGTCGGCAATCTCGCGGCGCGGCAGCACACCCATGGCCTCGCCGATCTGGAAGGCGACACCGCGGGCGAGGCCCGTCACCGTCTCGTCGGCCTGCATCGCCAGCATGGGCTCGAAGAGCGCCTTCACCCGCCGGTCGAGCCAGTGGGAGAGGCGCCGCTCCACCTTTTCGGAGACCGCCGCCTCGGCGATATCGTCGACGAAGACCTCGACCTTGGGCGCCAGCACCCCGTCGCCCTTCACGACGCGGCCGATGGCATCGGTGCCCCACATCAGCCCGCCCTGCTCGGTAAGCGCGATCTCACCGTCGGGCGAGAGATAGAGCTTGTCCGCCCGCCGCGCGAACTCCGCCTGCAGCCCCGCGAGCGACGCCGATTTCAGCACCTGGAGCTCAGCGCCTGAGGCCTTCTCATCGGCGGTGAACCGGAAGCCGGACAGCTTTCCGATGAACTCGCCCTCGACCGTCACCTCACCGTTCTCGCCGACTTCCGCCACGAGCCGCTCCTTTTGTTTCAGCCGGCGCAGGAGCACGCTCGTGCGCCGGTCGACGAACCGCTGCGTCAGCCGCTGATGCAGCGCGTCCGACAGTCTGTCCTCAACGGCACGCGTGGTTTCACGCCACTCGGCCGGGTGTTCGAGCCATCCGGCCCTGTTGGCCACATAAGTCCAGGTGCGGATATAGGCGAGACGCTTCGAGAGCGCATCGATATCTCCGTCCACCCGGTCAAGCCGCTTCACCTGGGCGGCCAGCCATTCCGCGGGTATTACCCCGGTGCCTTCGGTCAGGAAACGGTAAATCCGACCGAGCAGCGTGACGTGATCGCCTGTCATCACCTTACGGAAGTCCGGCACCTGGCAGACATCCCACAGGAGCCGAACGCGGGTGGGATGGCGCGCGATCCCCGCGATTTCCGGATCATCCCAGAGAAGGCGCAGCGCCGCCATGTCCGAGGCTTCGCGGGCGCGTGCCAGGTTATCGTTCGCCGGCGCCATCTCCAGGCATTCGATCAGCAGCGGCACGGTGCCGAATTCGAGCTTGGCGTTCCGCCACATCAGCCGCTCGAGCGGTTTGAAACGGTGGTTCTCGATGGCGCCCACCAGGTCCTCGTCGAAGGGCCGGGCCTCGCCGGTCACGCCGAAGGTGCCGTCCTTGGTGTAGCGACCGGCACGCCCCGCGATCTGGCCGATCTCGTTGGGCAGGAGGCTGCGGGTGCGTCGCCCGTCGAATTTCGAGACGCCGGCAAAGGCGATATGGTCGACATCGAGATTGAGGCCCATGCCGATCGCGTCGGTGGCCACCAGGTAGTCCACATCGCCGTTCTGGTAGAGCTCCACCTGCGCGTTGCGGGTGCGCGGCGAAAGGGCGCCCATCACCACCGCCGCTCCGCCGCGCTGTCGGCGGATGAGCTCCGCGATGGCGTAGACCTGATCGACGGAGAAGGCGACGACGGCCGTGCGCGCCTTCAGCCGGCTGATCTTCTTCTGCC
>JBCBHB010000211.1:0-5470 GCA_038526025.1 Pseudomonadota bacterium | reverse complement strand
CGAGCGTGACGCCGAGGGTGTTCTGCATGCCGTGGATCACCATGCCGAGGCTGTCCCCCACCAGCAGCAGGTCGCATTGCTCGTCGCAAAGCGCGGCCACATGGGCGGTGTAGGAGGTGAGGCAGACCAGCGGTTCCCCGCCCTTGCGCGCCGTGAAGGCAGGCACCGTCATCCGCTTGCGCCCCGGCGCGCTTTCGGGTGTCGCGATAGCCGATTTCTTGGAGATCGTGCTCTGCGTCGACATGGGGCTTCCTCCGTTGCTGCCCGCCAAGCTGCGCTGACCCTAGCGCCGTGTTCGCCCCCGGCCTACCCGTTCCAGCGTGACGCTCACGGCATAGCTGCCATGTCAGCACAGCGTGACAGGGCCCTATGTCTTCCTTCAACATCGCCCGCGACCTATTATCTCTGCTCGACGGACCGGCGGACCTATCGCGTTAAGTCTGCGCGGGAAGTCACAGCGGAAGTAGGAAAGCATGCGCCTGACCTCGATCCTCGCCGCCCTAGCGGTCGTTGCAGGCATCGCCTGGTGGTTCGGGCTGCGCGAGGGAAACCTTGCCCAGATCATGGCCCTCACCGCTGCGCCAGCGCCGGCCGTGGAGCAGGCTGAAGCGCCCGAAGAGGCCGCCGAGCCGCCAGTGGAAATCGTGAGTGCCGCACCCAAGGCGGTACCGGTTATGGTCGTGCGGTCCGTGGCGGCGCCCGCGCTCGAACAGGCACGCCTGCGTGGCCGGACCGAGGCACGGCGCAGCGTCGATGTCGAGGCGGAGACCACGGGGCTCGTTGTCTCCGATCCGCTGCGCGCAGGCGCCCGGGTCAGCCGCGGCGATGTCCTCTGCCGGCTCGACGAAGGCTCCCGCGCCGCCCAGCTCGCCGAGGCCGAAGCCCGTGTCTCCCAAGCCCTGGCGGATGCAGAAGCTGCCCGCAGCCTATCTCAGAAGGGTTTCACCGCTGCCACCGCCGCCAACGCGCGCGAGGCGGAGCTGCAGGCGGCAGAAGCGGCCCTGCGCCTCGTCCAGATCGATATCGACCGGCTGGAACTGCGCGCGCCTTTCGATGGCGTGCTCGAGAGCGACGCGGCGGAGCTCGGCTCCCGCCTCGGCCCGGGCGATCTCTGCGCCCGCGTGATCGATCTGGCGGAAGTGAAGGTCACCGCCTTTGTGTCGGAGCAGGATGTCGACCGGCTCGCCGTGGGCCAGAACGTCGAAGTGCGCCTCATCACCGGCACCGAGCGGCGCGGCGAGATCCGCTTCGTCGGCCAGATGGGCGACATGGAGACGCGCACCTACCGCGTCGAGGCCATGCTCGACAACGCCGACGGCAAGCTGCGGGACGGCATGACCGCCGAGATCCGCGTGGTCCTGCACGGCGGCGAAGCACATCGCCTGCCCCAGTCCACCCTCACGCTCGACGATAACGGCCGCCTTGGCGTGCGCGTCGTCGACGAGGAAAGCCGGGCAAAGTTCATCCCCGTCCGCGTCATCCGCGACACCGCCGATGGCGTCTGGGTGCGCGGCCTTCCGCCGCGGGCGACCGTTATCGTGGTGGGCCAGGAGTTCGTGCGGGATGGCCGGCTGGTCGCGCCGGTCGAGAACCCAGAGGCTGCCCCCCATTCGCTCGGCGCTGCCGTCGGCCTCGGAGAACGCGGATGACAGGCATTGTCGACTGGCTCGCCGTTCGTGCCCGCATGGTGCTGGTGCTGGTGGCCATCTCCCTCGGCTTCGGCACGCTCGCCTACACCTCCCTCCCGAAGGAGGGCGCGCCCGATATCGATATCCCGGTCCTTTACGTAAGCGTCGCCCTGCCGGGCGTTTCGGCACCGGATAGCGAACGGTTGCTGGTCAAACCCCTCGAGGCGGAACTCCGCGATCTCGAGGGCCTCGACGAGATGACCGGCATCGCCACCGAAAGCCATGCGGGCGTGCTGCTGCGCTTCGATTTTGAGTGGGACAAGAACGCCACTCTCGCGGATGTGCGGGACCGCGTGCAGCGGGCCCAGGCGGAGTTTCCGGAAGACGCCAAAGAGCCGACGATCAACGAGGTGAACCTCAGCGAGCTGCCCATCATCGTCGTCTCGCTCTCGGGCGAGGTGCCGGAACGCACGCTCCTGCGCGCCGCAAAGGACATGCAGCGGCGCATCGAGAACATCCCCGCCGTGCTCGAGGCCCAGCTCCAGGGCGCGCGGGACGAGATGGTCGAGGTGCTGATCGACCCGCTGAAGATGGAGAGCTACGAGGTTACGCTCACGGATCTCTACAACATCGTGGAGCGCAACAACCGCCTTGTCGCCGCCGGCCAGGTGGAGAGCGCGACCGGCGCCTTCTCCGTCAGCGTGCCCGGCGCGTTCGAGGACCCGCGCGACGTCTACGACCTGCCGGTGAAGACCAACGGCGACCGTGTGGTCCGCCTCGCCGAGATCGCCGATATCCGCCGCACCTTCGAGGATGCGAGCGGTACGGCCCGGTTCGACGGTACCACCGCCATCTCGCTCCGTGTCTCGAAGCGGCTGGGCGAGAACATCATCTCCACGGTCGAGGAGATCCGTGCAGCGGTCGATGAAGAGGTCGCGAGCTGGCCTCCCGCGATGCGCGCGGCCGTAGATGTGGGCACCGCGCTCGACGAGAGCGTCTGGGTCGAGGACATGGTGAGCCAGCTCGAAAGCTCGGTCCTCACCGCCTGCATCCTCGTCATGATCGTGATCCTCGCCTCGCTCGGCTTCCGCTCGGCCTTCCTGGTCGGCATCGCGATCCCCTGCTCCTTCCTGCTCTCCTTCGCGCTCATGGCCGTGCTCGGCATGACCGTGAACAACATGACGATGTTCGGCCTCATCCTCGCGGTCGGCATGCTGGTGGACGGCGCTATCGTGGTGGTGGAGTACGCGGACAAGCGCATCGCGGCCGGCACCGGCCCGATGAAGGCCTACACCGAAGCCGCGCGCCGCATGTTCTGGCCCATCGCCGCCTCCACCGGCACCACGCTCTGCGCCTTCCTGCCGATGCTGTTCTGGCCCGGCATGGCGGGGCAGTTCATGGGTCAGCTGCCGGTCACCATCATCTTCGTGCTGACCGCCTCGCTGATCGTCGCGCTCTTCTATCTGCCGGTGCTGGGCGGGCTTGCGGGTCGCCTCTCCCGCTTTGTCGGCATGGAAGCGCGCCAGCAGCGCCAGCGCGCCCCGAAGCCTTACAAGCGCAGCCTCTTCGGCCGCGTCATCGGGCTCATCGTCCTCAACCCCGTCGGCCCCTTCCTCGCCCTCGCCGTGGCCGGCGGCGCCGTCTTCAGCATCTTCGGCTACTACGGCGAGAACAACAACGGCACGGAGTTCTTCACCTCCCTCGATGCCGAGCGCGCCACCGTCCATATCCGCGCCCGCGGCAATACCAGCCTCGAGGAGGAGGACCGCCTCGTCCGCCTCGTGGAGAACCGCCTGATCGCCATCGACGGGATCGCCAGCGTCTTCGCCTTCGCGGGCCAGAGCAACGCCGCCCAGGGCCAGGACAGCCCGCCCGACAGCGTGGGCCAGGTTCAGATCGAGCTTGAGAGCTGGCGAACCCGCCGCCCGGCACCCGAGATCATGGCCGATGTCCGCGCGGCGGTCACGGGCCTGCCGGGCTTCGAGGCCGAGATCGCCGAACAGGAAGAGGGCCCCCAGCAGGGCAAGCCCATCCAGCTCGAGCTCAAGGGCCGGAACTGGGAGGATCTGCTCGAAGCCGCCGCCATCGCCCGCGCGCAGCTCGAGGCGTCCGATGGCCTCCTCGATATCGACGACACCCGCCCCCTGCCCGGCATCGAATGGCAAGTGGCCGTGGACCGCGCCACGGCGGGCCGCTACGGCGCCGACATCGCGGGCATCGGCCCCTTCGTCCAGTTCGTCACCCGCGGGGCGACGCTCGACACCCTGCGCGCCGATGACAGCGACGAGGAGCTCGACATCCGCGCCCGCTTCCCGGCGGACCAGCGCACCCTCTCCACGCTCGACAGCCTGAAGGTACCCACCAGTCTCGGCCAGGTGCCGCTCTCGAACTTCGTCACCCGCTCACCCGTCCAGAAGCTGGCGGAGATCCAGCGGCGCGAGGACATGCGCTTCTTCCTCGTCCGGGCCGATGTCGCCCCCGGCGTGCAGGATGTCGACAAGATCGCGGAGCTCGAGAGCTGGCTCGAGAGCAACCCCTTCCCGCTCGGCATCGAGGCACGCTTCGTGGGGGACCGGGAGGAGCAGGCCGAGAGCATGCAGTTCCTCGCCGTCGCCTTTGCCGGCGCGCTCGGCCTCATGTTCGTGTTGCTGCTCGCCCAGTTCAATTCGCTCTACAACGCCGTGCTGGTGCTCTCGGCGGTGGTTATGTCCGTGGCCGGCGTCCTGATCGGCGCGCTCGTGATGGGCCAGACCTTCTCCATCATCATGACCGGGCTCGGCATCGTCGCGCTGGCGGGTATCGTGGTGAACAACAACATCGTGCTGATCGACCGCTACCAGGAATTCGCCGCCGCCATGCCCCGGCTCGAGGCGATCGTGCGCACGGCGGAGGACCGGATCCGCCCCGTGCTGCTCACCACCATCACCACCATGATCGGCCTCACGCCCATGATGTTCGCGGTGAGCCTCGATTTCGCGGCCGGCAGCGTGGCCTTTAACGCGCCGTCGGCCCAGATGTGGACCCAGCTGGCCACCGCCGTGGTCTGGGGCCTCGGCTTCGCGACGGTCCTTACCCTCGTGGTCACCCCCGCCGCACTCGCGGCCCGGGAATGGACGCTCGCGGGCCTCGGCCTCTCGGCGCGCTGGCTCTGGCATTCGGGCCTCGCCCTCGTCTGGCCGAAGCACCGCAACCACCCCTATCTGGCAGACCGGCGCCTCCGCCGCGCCCTCGCCAAGAAGGAACTCACCGAGATCGTGTGGGACACGCCCCGGCCCCGCCCGCTCCTGCGCGCCGCCGAGTAACCGCCGAGTAACCGCCGGGGCTCTCCCCCTCCGCCCCCGAAGGCCGGGCCGGGTCAAGGATGGCCGCGCCACCGCCGCAGGCGGCGCGCCCAAGCGGCGCTTGGGGGCGTCCTTGACGCGGCCCGGCCTTCGAGAACGCTCGTAGAGGAGCCCCCGAGGCTCCTCCCCAGCTCCTCTAGCGGCGGCGCGGCCAGGGAAGAACCGCAGTCATCTGCCCAGGCACCCATGCCGCAGCGACCACCATCAAGCATCCCGGCGACCAGCCGGGATCCCGCTGGGTCGGAGGGGACTGTCAGTAGTAGTAGTACCGCCCGCTCCGCCAGGTGCCGTAATACCGGGTCCGGTACCAGTAGGGGTAGGTATAGCGATCCTGCCAGGCCCGCCGCGCTGGGTCGCTGTCACGCAGCTCCCGCGCCTCCGAGAGAAGCTGCCGGCTCTCCCGGTCGCCATTTGCCGAGGCAAGCTCGAGCCACTTGACCGCTTCCTGGTAGTCCGGCCCGGTCTCCTCCAGCCCCGAGAGATAGAGCTTGCCGAGCGCTG
>JBCBHB010000210.1:0-5479 GCA_038526025.1 Pseudomonadota bacterium | reverse complement strand
TGAAGGAGGCGCATCTTCTGGTCGACTGATCAGGCACAGACCGGCGCCTCGAAGGTGGAGAATGAGCCTCGGCGCCTCATCTCCTCGCGCGTCAACACGGGCCCGCCTCGCATCCGTCCAACACGGGCGCCAGAACCCAGGGAGAGGACCATGACCGTCAAGACCGTCCCCACCGCCCCCATCGACGGGCAGAAGCCCGGCACGTCGGGCCTTCGCGCAAAAACCCGCGTCTTCATGCAGCCAGGGTTCCTCGAGAACTTCGTGCAGTCGATCTTCGATGCCGTTGGGCCGGTGGCCGGCAAGACCATGGTGCTGGGAGGCGACGGACGCTTCTTCAACGCCGAGGCGATCCAGACGATCACGAAGATGGCCGCGGCGAACGGCATGGCGCGCATCATCGTGGGGCAGCACGGCCTGCTCTCCACCCCGGCGGCCTCCGCCGTGATCCGCGAGCGTGGCACGGATGGCGGGCTCATCCTCTCAGCCAGCCATAACCCGGGGGGCGAGGCCGGAGACTTCGGGCTGAAGTACAACATCCCCGCAGGCGGCCCCGCACCCGAGGCGGTGACAGGGGCGATCCACAGGCGCACCACGGAGATCGACACCTACAGAACCCTTGAGGCGGCCGATGTCGATCTCTCGGCCCTCGGTGAGGTCCAGCTCGGCGAGATGACTGTGGAGGTGATCGACCCGGTCGCCCTTTATGCCGCGCTGATGGAGCGGCTCTTCGATTTCGACGCCATCCGCGCCCTCTTCGCCGGCGGCTTCCGGATGCGCTTCGATGCCATGCATGCCGTCACCGGCCCCTACGCAAAGACGATTCTCGAAGAGACCCTCGGCGCCCCCGCTGGAACGGTGATCAACGCGGTGCCGCTGCCCGATTTCGGCGGCGGGCATCCGGACCCCAATCCGGTCTATGCCAAAGCGCTGATGGACGAACTCATGGGCCCCGCTGCGCCCGACTTCGGCGCGGCGTCGGACGGTGACGGCGACCGGAACATGATCCTCGGCCGCGGCACCTACGTGACCCCGTCCGACAGCCTGGCGGTGCTCGCCGCCAACATCCATCACGCGCCCGGATACGCAGGCGGGATCACCGGCATTGCCCGCTCGATGCCCACCTCCCGCGCGGCAGACAGGGTGGCGGCACGGCTCGGCGTCGAGGCCTTCGCCACGCCGACGGGCTGGAAATTTTTCGGCACGCTGCTCGATGCAGGCCGCGCCACGATCTGCGGCGAGGAAAGCGCCGGCACCGGCTCGAACCATGTGCGGGAGAAGGACGGGCTTTGGGCCGTGCTCCTCTGGCTCAACATCCTCGCCGCCCGCCGCCAGTCGGTCCGCGAGATCCTCGAAGCGCACTGGGCCGAACATGGGCGGGACTACTACTCCCGCCACGACTTCGAGGGCGTCGACAAGGCTGCGGCTGAAGGTTTGATGACCGCGCTCCGCGAGGCACTGCCCGGCCTTCCGGGGCGCGAGATCGAGGGGCTGACCGTTAGCAACGCGGATGACTTCGCCTATACGGACCCGGTCGACGGCTCGACCGCCAGCAAGCAGGGCATTCGCATCGTCTTCGGGGATGCGGCCCGTGCGGTCTTCCGCCTCTCCGGCACCGGCACGGTCGGCGCAACCCTCCGCGTCTATCTCGAGCGTTTCGAGCCAGACCCCGCCCTCCAGGGCGAAGACCCGCAGGCGGCCCTCGCTCCCGTCATTCGGGCAGCTCACGCGCTCGCCAGCATCGAAGAACGGCTCGGCCGCGCCCAACCGGATGTGATGACCTGACCCCAGCCCCTTGACGAATTGGCGACAGGGCGCCTTATCGGATGGGAACTCTGAAGGAGAGCACCATGGCTGACGCGGTCCCGATCACCACGCTGAACTGGCGCTGCAAGCCCACCTGGAAGCGCGCGTCGGTCAACACCGGTTGGTGCCTGCTCGGCTGCTCCATCGGGGACTTCGGCACGATCCTGTTCTTCCAGCTCACCGGCATCCCGTGGCCCGTGCTGGCGATCATGACGTTGGCGATCATCAACGGGATCCTGACCTCCATCGCGCTCGAGACCTTCATCCTCTCGCGCCAGATGGAGCTGCGGGACGCCTTCCGGACGGCGATCGGCATGTCGCTGATTTCCATGGTGTCGATGGAAGCCGCGATGAACCTCACCGACTATCTGCTGACCGGCGGGGCGAAGCTCACCTGGTGGGTGGTTCCGATCATGCTCTTCGTCGGCTTCATCACGCCGCTGCCCTACAACTATTGGCGCCTGAAAGCCCTCGGCAAATCCTGCCACTAGGCGTCAACGCAAAACGGCCGGCTCTAGGGCCGGCCGTTTCCGCTCACGTGCGCGCGCAGCTCAGCCGAAGATATCGGCCGTGATGCCCGAGTACCAACCGAGGCTCTCCTCGTAGGTCTGCTTGCGCAGCGCCGCATCTTCGCCCGTCGCGCTGATGAAGCCCTCGGTCTTCGCGATCTTCTCCGGCGTCGCCTCGTAACGCGCGCCAACCTTGACGCCGTCATCCGTGCCGATGAGCGACCAGCAGGTGTTGGCGAAACGTGCCGGGAAGGTTTTCGACCCCGTCAGCGCCGCCCGCACATGCATGGCCGCCACCTTGGCCTGGCTGTTGGCCGAGAAGCCGGATTTCGGCATGTCGCCCGCGATCGTCGCGTCACCGAGCACATGGATGTTCTCGTCCATCTGGCTCTGCATGGTGTCGGGCACGATGGGGCAGAAGCCGCTGTCATTCGTCAGGCCCGCGACTTCGGCGATGTGCCCAGCCTTCTGTGCAGGGATGACATTGCAGACATCTGCCGCGACCGCCTCCCCGTCGACGACCACCTCCATCGAGGCCGGGCGCACCTCGTTGATCGTGG
This sequence comes from Pseudomonadota bacterium, assembly GCA_038526025.1. Classification (GTDB taxonomy): domain Bacteria; phylum Pseudomonadota; class Alphaproteobacteria; order Rhodobacterales; family Rhodobacteraceae; genus Thermohalobaculum. The sequence continues at coordinate 2,607 of JBCBHB010000210.1, read as the reverse complement.
CGAACTCGCCGTCGATCCACTCCACCATGCCGTCATAGTGGTTCTGCCACCCCTCCTCGAACAGCGCCTGCTTCGAGAACTTCGCCTTGGGGTCGAGCACCATGATCTTGGCGGTCGGGTTGTTGGCCTTCAGGTAGTGCGCCACCATCGACACGCGCTCGTAGGGGCCCGGCGGGCAGCGATAGGGGTTCGGGGGCGGCACCATCATGAAGAGCCCGCCCTCCGGCATGGCGTCGAGCTGGGCCTTCAGCAGCTCCGTCTGGCTGCCGCCCTTCCAGGCATGCGGCATGGCGTTCTGCCACTCGAGCCCGTAGCCCGGCACGCTGTCCCACCGGAAGTCGATTCCGGGTGCCACGATCAGGCGGTCGTAGGGCACGCGGCCGCCGCCGGCCAGCGCCACTTCCTTGGCGTCCCGGTCCACGCCGGTCGCCCAGTCGTGCACCACGTTCACGCCCTGGCTCGCCATCTTGCCGTAGCTGTGCGCGATGCTGTCGAGCGTGCGGAACCCGCCCAGATAGAGGTTCGAGAAGAAGCAGGTGTAGTAGGTCCGGCTCGGCTCGATGAGCGTCACCTCCACCTCACCCTTGCTGTCCTTCGCGATGTAACGCGCCGCCGTGCCGCCGCCTGCACCGCCGCCGATCACCACCGCCCGCGGGCGCGTCGCACCGATCACCGAGGGCGCCGCAAGCGCCGCGGAAGCGGCGAGCGCGCCACCTAACGTATGCCGTCTCGTAAGCTTCATGGTTGTTTCTCCCAGGGGTTGGACGCTCTACTCGGCGCCTTCGAAATATGCGGCAAGCGCGGCCATCTCGTCGTCTGCGAGACTGTCCGCCACGCTCACCATCACCGCATTGTCGCGCAAACCGGCCTTGTAGGCGAGCAGCGCGCGTATGAAGTCCGGACGCGGCCAGCCCGAGATGGGCGGGATGCCGTCGTAGGTGCCGTCGAGCTGATGACAGGTGACGCACTCGCTGGCGAGGTATTCACCATAGGCCGGGTCCCCCGCGAGCAGGCTCGGGTCGATGGGCTCCTCGGCCGATGCGAGACCGGCAACCGACGTGACGGCGGCAAGCACGAGCACCGCAGCAAGCGAACCGCGCAATGGATCAATCCACGCTGAGGCCGGCATTCTCGCCATCCTCGCTTTCGGGCGTCACATCCAGGATCACCGCACGCATCACAATCTCCGGCGCCGTCTCCTTGCAATCGGCCATGCAGGGCGCGCCATCGGCCAGGTTGGGTATGTCGGGGCGCGGGTCGTCGACGAAGTTGTCCTCGTTCGGCAGGCGGATCTCGCCAAAGTTCTCATGCGAGAGAACGAAGGCGTCATCGTCCACCACGTCGTTCATGTAGAGGAGGTAGGCGGTGATGGCGTAGACGTCGTCCGGCGCGAGAGACTGGGCGTAGCCGAAGGGCATGGCCCGGTTGATGTAGTCGTAGACCGTGGAGAGATACGGCCAGTAGCTGCCGATCGTCTTCACCGGGCGATCCTGCGTCAGGCTGTCTTGCCCGCCCGCCAGCACGGGCCAGCGATCAACGCCTTCGCCGAAATCCCCGTGGCAATGGGCGCATTGCTCGGCGAACACCTCCTCGCCGGTCAGCACATCGCCCGAACCCTCCGGCAGGCCCTGCCCGTCGGGGCGGACATCGATGTCCCAGGCGGCAACCTCCGCCGGCGTCGCTTCCCGGCCAAGGCCGTAGCCGTCCGCCAGGGCCGGCGCCGCGAGCGCGATGAGGGCGAGCGCAAGGCCGGCTTCAGGAAATCTCGACATTCTCTGCCTCCCCTTCCGCGTTCACGGCCCAGGTCTGGATGCCGTTGTTGTGGTAAATCGAATTCACCCCCCGCACCTTTCGAAGCGCGTCCTTGGTCGGCTGGACATACCCCTCGCTGTCCACGGCGCGGGACTGGAGGAGGAGCGGAGAGCCGTCCCACTGGAAGCTGTAATAGAAGCGGTGCATGGACTTCGGCGTGGTGAAGCCATCCACCCGCGCCTGGTGCCAGTTCTGTCCGCCATCGGTGGTGACGTGCACCTCCTTGATGCTGCCGCGGCCGGACCAGGCGACACCGGTGATCACCGTCTGCCCGCGACCATGAGTGATGGGCGCCTGCGGGCTGGGGTTGGTGATGACGGATTTCACATCCATCTCCCAGGTGAACCGCCGCGCCTTACCGTTCGCCATGAGGTCGGTGTATTTCGACGTCTCCTCCCGGTGGTGCCAGGGCTGGTCCCCCACCTCGATCCGCCGGATCCACTTCACCCACATGTTGCCTTCCCAGCCGGGGACGACGAGGCGCGCGGGGTAACCCTGCTCCGGCCGAAGCCGTTCGCCGTTCATGTGCGTCGCGATCAGGCAGTCGTCGAGCGCCTTCTCGAGCGGGACCGAGCGGGTCATCCCCGCCGCGTCCCCGCCCTCGGGCAGGAGCCACTTCGCCGTGCCCTTCAGGCCCGCCTCGTTCAGCACGTCGCTGAGGCGCACGCCCGAGTAGACGCAGTTATGAATCATGCCATGGGTGTACTGGACGCCGTTGAGCTGGGCGCCCCGCCACTCCATCCCGCTATTGGCCGCGCATTCGAGGAAGTAGGGGAGCGACACGCGCGGGAACCG
>JBCBHB010000209.1:0-5482 GCA_038526025.1 Pseudomonadota bacterium | reverse complement strand
CAGCAAGATCCACGCTGACCCGCAGCCCCGCCTCCGCCATACGCGCCATGGTCCAGCGTGGATCTTGCTGGCAACGTGTTCGGCCTGCCGGAAGGCGATGGCCCGTGGCTCCTCGCCGGCAGCCATACCGATAGCCAGCCCGAGGGCGGCTGGCTCGACGGCGCTTATGGTGTGATCGCGGCGCTGGAGGCGGCGCGGGCGCTGCCGGGTCGTGTCGCCGTGGTGAACTTTCAGGACGAGGAGGGGCGCTTCGGCGGTCTCACCGGCTCCAGCCTTTGGGCCGCGCAGATCACTGGCGATCTCACCCTGGCGGAGGCCGATGACTGGACCTCGGTTGAGGGGGTGCGCTTCGGCGAGGCACGGGCGCGCATGGCGGAGACGGCGGAGGGCACCTGGCTCTCGCCCACGCAGTTCAAGGGCTTTCTCGAGATCCATATCGAACAGGGGCCCAACCTCGTGGAGGCGGGCCAGGCCGTGGCGGTCGTCGACCGGATCGTGGGCATCGGGCGGGCGGAGCTCACCTTCGAGGGCGAGCAGAACCATGCGGGCACCACGCCCATGGCCCGGCGGCGGGACGCGTTCCGCGGCCTGGCCCGCTATGCCGTGGCGCTCGATGAAGCGATGGCGGAGATCGTCACGCCCGCCTCGGTCTGGACGATCGGGCGCGTGGCGGTGCTGCCGGGCGCCCCCAGCATCGTGCCCGGCCGGTCGGTCGCCACCGTTCAGTGGCGCGACGGAGATGGCGAGCGGCTGCGCGCCATGGGCCGCGCGATCGAGGAGACGGCGGCAGCGGTCGCCGGCGATCTGGGGCTCGGGCACAGCCTGGAGATGGCTACCTATATCGAGCCGCGCGCCTTCGATGCGGGCGTGTGCACGGCGCTCGACGCGGCGGCGGAGGCGGCGGCACCCGGGCGCTGGCGGCGGCTTCCTTCGGCCGCGATGCACGATGCCACCAATGCGCAGCGCGCCAGCATACCCTCCGCCATGCTCTTCGTCCCCTCCATCGGCGGGATCAGCCACAACTTCGCGGAGGACACCGCCGAGGCGGACCTGGTGGCGGGTGCTGAGGCGTTGGCACAGGGGGCGGCGCGGCTGGCCTGAGCCACCCACCCGTCCCTCACGCCCCAAAGCCGTGCCCGTTCCCGTGCTAGTGCTCGTGCCCGTGGGCGAGGCGCCGGTTTAGAGGCCCGCGCGGTCGCGCAGGCCCATCACGTCGAGGATCTCGAGGCGCCGCCCGTCCCGCCTGATGAGGCCCAGATCGCGCAGTTTCGACATCTCGCGCCCCACCGCCTCGCGCTGGGAGAAGATGAGGGCCGCAAGGTCCTGCTGCGTCGGCAGGGGTTCGAGCACCGCCGTCTCGTCCTCCTCGCCCGCGCCGGCAAGGGACAGAAGCTCGGCCGCCAGGCGCTGCTCGGCATTGAGCGTGGTGACCGCGCGCATGCGGGCGGAAAGGGCACGCACCCGATCGGTCAGGTAAAGGATCACGGCCATGGCCACGGCAGGCTCGCTCTCCAGCACCGAGCTGAAGCTCCGGGCCGAAAGCCGCGCGGTGCGGCAGGCGGTCAGCGCCAGCACATTCGTGGAGCGGGGCTGGCCGTCGACCGCGGCCAGAATGCCGAAGCTCTCGCCTGTCTGGATGTCCGACAGCAGGACTTCCTTGCCCTCATCGGTGAAGGTGGCCGCGCGGGCCGTGCCTTCCAGGATGAAGAACACGTCATCATCGGTGTCCTCGTCGCTCACGATGAGCGCCCGCGCCGGGTACTGTGCCTCCTGCCAATGGGCGGCCAGGGCTGCGATGCCGGTCGGCCCGCAGCGGTCAAGCGTGCTGCCTTCGGGAAAGCCCGTCATGTGGTCTCCGTCCTGTCCTCTCGCGGAACCGTTTACACGGCGATCGGGCATGTCATATCGACCGATGTCGAACGCTGCAAAGCGCAACGTATGCGACACCGAACGTTCACGTCAGGCTGTGCTGTCGTCAAGCGAGCGTCTTGAGGTCGCGTTCGGGGTCTGAAAGGCCCTCTGCATCGGGGGTCACGCCGGCTTCGATCCAGCGCTTGCCCTGCATGTACGCGCGGGGCTCGTTGACCGCGTCCACGGCGATCAGACGCCCCTCCCGAAAGTACCAGAGCGAGGCCGCGCCCTCCTTGCTGCCCGGGCGGCGGACGATCCGGTCATGCCCGGTGCCGAGGCCGGCGATCTGAAGCTTCGCGTCGAACTGGTCGGACCAGAACCAGGGGCTCGGGCGATAGGGGGCCGTATCGCCAAGCATCGCCGCCGCGGCGTGCTCCGCCTGATCGATGGCGTTCTGCACCGACTCGAGGCGCAGTCGGCCCCTGTCCGTCGGGAACGACGCGCAGTCGCCCGCGGCCCAGATGGCGGGGTCGGAGCTGCGGCAGGTCTCGTCCGTCCGGATGCCGTTCTCGATGGCGAGCCCGGCGGCCTCGGCAAGCGCGGTGCCGGGGGTCACGCCGATGCCCACGAGCGCGAAGTCGACGTCCAGCGTGGTGCCGTCGCTCAGCGTCGCCGCCAGGCGGCGTTCCCTGCCCGCCGCCAGGCCTTCCAGCCCGGTGTTCTCCCGGATATCCACGCCGTGGCGGCGGTGAAGGGCGCGCACTTCATCGGCGGTCTCGGCGCAGGCCACCCGGTTGAGGATGCGCGGCGCCATCTCCACGAGCGTTACCTCAAGGCCGCGTGAGGCGGCGACCGCAGCGGCCTCAAGACCGATATAGCCGCCGCCGATCACCAGCGCGCGGTCCCCTGCCGCCACCAGCGGCGCGAGCGCATCGGCATCCGCCAGGTCCCGCATCACATGCACCCCGGGCAGGGCGCCGCCGGCCGCCTCGGGCAGGCGGCGCGGCGTCGAGCCCGTGGCGATGAGCAGCGCGTCGTAGGGCAGGGTGCGCTTCGCCGTCGTCACGCGCCGCGCGGCTGGGTCAATCGACACCGCCGGCTCGCTCGCGGCCAGCTCGATCCCGTTCTCGGCATAGAAGCTCTCGGGCTTGAGGTAGAGGCGTTCGCGCGCGAACTCGCCCAGCAGGTACTTCTTCGAGAGGGGCGGTCGCTGATAGGGCGGCACCGGCTCCGCCATCAGCAGCGTGATGGCCCCGTCATGGCCCAAAGCCCGCAGCTTCGCCGCGGCGCTCGCTGCCGCCTGTCCGCCGCCGATGATCACGATCCGCATGGGCCTCCCTCCTTCATCGCCGTTCGCACCTGAAGGCTGGCGGGCGCGGCTGGCAAGAGGAGAGGCGACCTTCGACGTCGCACATGGGCACCAAACGCGAAAGGGCGGCCGCGCGATGCGACCGCCCCTTCAAAAGGCTGCTGGCCCGCGTCAGCCTGCGGTGAGCAGCGGGGTCTTGTTGCCCGGCAGGCGCGGGTTGTCCGGCGGGGAGATCTGAAGGTCGAGCTTGCCGTCCTTCACGCCCACCTTCACGAGCCCGCCCTTCGCGAGCTGGCCGAAGAGCAGTTCCTCGGCGAGCGGCTTCTTGATGTTCTCCTGGATCACCCGGCCAAGCGGGCGGGCGCCCATCGTGGCGTCATAGCCCTTGTCCGCCAGCCATTCGGCCGCCGGCTTCGTGAGCTCGATCGAGACGCCGCGATCCATGAGCTGGACCTCGAGCTGGAGCACGAACTTCTCGACCACCTGGAGGATGACCTCGCGCGGCAGGGCGCCAAAGCTGATCACCGCGTCGAGACGGTTGCGGAATTCCGGGCTGAAGGTCCGCTCGATGGCGGCCGTGTCCTCGCCCTCGCGCCGGTCCCGGCCGAAGCCGATAGCCGCCTTCGCCTGCTCCTGCGCGCCGGCGTTCGACGTCATGATCAGGATCACATTCCGGAAGCTCACCTGCTTGCCGTTGTGATCCGTGAGCCGGCCATGGTCCATCACCTGCAGCAGGATGTTGAACACATCCGGATGCGCCTTCTCGATCTCGTCGAGCAGCAACACCGAGTGCGGATGCTGGTCCACACCATCCGTCAGCAGCCCGCCCTGGTCGAAGCCCACATAGCCCGGAGGCGCACCAATCAGGCGGCTGACCGAGTGCTTCTCCATGTATTCCGACATGTCGAAGCGCTGCATCTCCACGCCGAGGATGCTGGCAAGCTGCTTTGCCACCTCGGTCTTGCCCACGCCGGTGGGGCCCGCGAACAGGTACGAGCCGATCGGCTTCTCGGGCTCGCGCAGGCCCGCGCGGCTGAGCTTGATGGCCGAGGCCAGCGCCTCGATCGCCGCATCCTGCCCGAAGACCACGCGCTTCAGGTTGCCGTCGAGATCCCGCAGCGCCTCGCTGTCGGTCTTCGAAACGGTCTTCGGCGGGATGCGCGCGATCTTCGAGACCACGCCCTCGATCTCCTTCGGCGTGATGGTCTTGCGACGCTTCGCCTGGGGGACGAGATGCTGCGCCGCTCCGGCCTCGTCGATCACGTCGATCGCCTTGTCCGGCAGCTTGCGGTCGTTGATGTAGCGCGACGAAAGCTCCACGGCGGACTTGATGGCCTCCATGGTGTACTTCACGTCGTGATGCTCCTCGAAGAAGGGCTTGAGCCCCTTCAGGATCTTCACGCTGTCATCCACCGTCGGCTCGTTCACATCGATCTTCTGGAACCGGCGGCTCAGTGCCCGGTCCTTCTCGAAGTGCTGGCGGAACTCGTTGTAAGTCGTTGATCCCATGCAGCGAAGCGAGCCCGACTGAAGCGCTGGCTTCAGCAGGTTCGAGGCATCCATCGCGCCGCCCGTGGTGGCGCCGGCGCCGATCACCGTGTGGATCTCGTCGATGAAGAGCACGGCATCGGGATGATCCTCGAGCTCCTTGATCACCGACTTCAGCCGCTCCTCGAAGTCGCCGCGGTAGCGCGTGCCGGCCAGCAGCGCGCCCATGTCGAGCGAGAAGATCGTGGAGCCGCCCAGCACCTCGGGCACCTCCTCCTCGACGATCTTCTTGGCGAGGCCCTCGGCAATCGCCGTCTTGCCCACGCCGGGGTCGCCCACCAGCAGCGGGTTGTTCTTGCGCCGGCGGCAGAGCACCTGGATGCAGCGCTCCACCTCGTCCTCGCGGCCGATCAGCGGGTCCACCCCGCCGCGGCGCGCCTTGGCGTTGAGGTCGACGCAGAACTTGCCGAGCGCGCTGTCGTCGCTCTTCTCTTCCTTGCCGCTCCGCGTGCTTTCCTTCTCTTCCTCCGCCTCGTCTGCCCCGCGCACCGCGCGTTGTTCGCCGAAGGCAGGGTCCTTCGCGACGCCGTGGGAGAGGTAGTTGACCGCGTCGTAGCGCGTCATGTCCTGCTCCTGCAGGAAGAAGGCCGCATGGCTCTCGCGCTCGTTGAAGATCGCGACCAGCACGTTCGCGCCCGTCACTTCCGAACGGCCGGAGGATTGCACGTGGATCGCCGCGCGCTGGATCACCCGCTGGAAGCCGGTACTGGGTGCCGCCTCGCTGCCCTCGCCCTCGAACACGAGCGTATCGAGCTCATTGTCCACGAACCGGGT
>JBCBHB010000208.1:0-5483 GCA_038526025.1 Pseudomonadota bacterium | reverse complement strand
ACCGGACGGCGGGGACGACACGCGGATATGGGGCCCGCCCTTTCTCGAACCCGCGGAGGACGGACGCGGCGAGCCCCGGCGGGATGCCGCCTACTTCACGGCCGCCAACCGCAACAAGCGCTCCCTCGCCATCGACTTCTCGCAGCCCCAAGGGGCCGCGCTTGTCCGGCGCCTGGCCGCCAAGGCGGACGTCCTCGTCGAGAACTTCAAGCTCGGCGGGCTGGCGAAGTATGGGCTCGACTACGAGAGCCTCGCCGCGGTGAACCCGCGCCTCGTCTACTGCTCCATCACCGGCTTCGGCCAGGAGGGGCCCTATGCGCCACGCGCGGGCTACGACTTCCTGATCCAGGGCATGGCGGGGCTGATGAGCATCACGGGTCAGCCCGATGGCAGCCCCGGTGCCGGGCCCGTGAAGGTTGGCGTCGCCGTCTGCGATCTCTTCACCGGGCTCTACGCCACCACATCGATCCTTGCCGCCCTCGCCTGGCGGGACCGGTCGGGCCTCGGCCAGCATATCGACTGCTCGCTGATGGCAAGCACCGTGGCCATGCTCGCCAACCAGAACGCCAACCACCTGGTCGGAGGCGCCGCGCCCGGGCGGATGGGGAACAAGCACCCGAATGTCATGCCCTACAGCGTCTACCCGGTAAGCGACGGGCATGTGATCATCGCCTGCGGGAACGACAGGCAGTTCGGCCGTCTCTCGGAAGCACTGGGGATCGGCTCGCTGGCAGCGGATCCGCGCTTTGCGACCAACGCGGCCCGAATCGAGAACCGCGACCTGCTTGATGAGCACCTGAACGGTGCCCTCGCCGCCTATGATCGGGACGGGGCCATCGCGCTTCTCGAAGCGGTTGGGGTGCCGTGCGGGCCGATCAACACGATACCGGATGTCTTCGCCGATCCGCATGTTGTCGCGCAGGCCCTGCGCGTGGATCTGGCGCGGGACGACGGGCGGGTCATCCCCACCGTCGCCTATCCGGCGAAGCTCGGCGCGACGCCGGCCCGATACCACCGCGCCCCGCCGCGACTGGGCGCCGACACCGTTGAGGCGCTGAAGTCGGAGCTGGATCTCGACGACGAGACGCTCGCCGGCCTGCGCGCGGCGGGGGTTATCTGAACGCGCCTAACCGGCCTGCCTCTCCGCATCGACCATCCATGCATAGGGCGTGCCCGAAAGCGCGCGCTGCACCAGTGCCATGTTCTCCACCGATGTCGCAAGGCTCGCGGGGGCCTGCTTGAGAAAGGCGGGGAGCCGATCCTCGAACGGCCCGAAGCCCAAGAGCGCCGCCAGCTGCTCCGCCGGACGATCCGCGAGCGCGCCATCCGGGTTCATCATTTCCGCATAGTCGATCGTGACGAGGCGTGTTGCCGGCTTGAGCCAGCGTTCCATCAGTGCCACCTCGTCGGCGGTGGTTTCGATGTAGTGCGACAGCGCCCTGATATCGATAACCGCCGAGTGGACCGCCAACCTGTCCGATGCCGTAGCGTGCCAGACCCGGTTCGCCTCCGCCAGCCGACCGGAGACGAAGCTCTCCACATAGTTCCGGCGTGTCAGATGGATGAGCGCACCGCCGCGTGCCTCCGTATGGCGGATGAGCCAGGGCCGCTCCAGCAAACCCCGCCAGCCGCCGGCAAGGTGATGCAGGCTGCGGTACTTCACGTCGACCACGGGGATCCGACCCGGATAGCGCTGCTCGATATCGGCAAGGTACCTCTCGAACAGCGCCTCCTGCTCCCAGGGCATCGCGGCCGATGGGTCGTGCGCCGCCTGCTCCCGGAGAAAGGTGAAGAAGTTGTCCGGCTTTCCCACGTTGTCGGGGTGGAAGATCTCGCCCAGGTATTTGATGCCCGGTTGCTTATCGAGCACGGAGCCAAGCGCCCCGGTGCCCGAGCGCTGACGGGCGAGGAGGAGCGCGAAGGGTGGCCGTGCGACCTCCTTGCCTGGCTCTACGGCGTCGTTGCGATCGGTCATCTCGTCCCTCACCCATTCTCCGGCCCGAGCGGCCGCCGTTGCTGCCTCATGCGACCAGCGCGTCCACCCGCTCCCGGCTGCGGGCGCTGAGGGCGGCGTGATAGTCGGCATAATGCTCGAGGATCGCGCCCCGTGCGGCCAGGGCCCCCGTCGCCTTTTCGGCAATGGCGGCAGGCGACAGCGGGCGCTCAACTACCAAGTGCTCCCGTAACGCCGCGTGGTCCCGGAACAGGTCGCTCGCGGGGCCGACAAGGCAGGGCACGCCCAGAGAGAAGCTCTCCAGCGGCAGCATGGGAGAGCACTCCGAGAGCGTCACATAGAGCGTCAGATCCGTATCCCGCATCTGGCGATGGAGCATCGTTCGCGGCAACGGGCCGGGCCATAGGCGTTCGAAGGGCACCTGCGCATCGCTCACAAAGCGTCGCGCCACCTCGTCGAGGCCCGCAGCCCGCAGCCGCGCTCCCGGCACCATCGTGGTTGCGGCCAAGGCCGCGAGCGGGGTCTTGCGGTAGGGCGAAGAGCCCGAGAGCCACAGGCCGAGGAGCGGGTTCTCCGGTGGGTCGCACGGCTGGGCCGGCGTCATCGCAGCGCCAGGCTCTCGCCGCGGATCACGATCCTTGCCCGCCGGCAGCGGAACCACATTCGGGATGTGCACGGCCTCGATATCAAGCGCGGCGAACCAGCGCTCGAGCCCGGCCTTCACCACACCCACCCGCGTCACTCGCCCGTCCCGCAGCGCCTGCAGCCAGTGGCGCAGCAGGTTCCAGTCATGCGGTTCGCTCATCTGGAGAAAGTTCGAATGCCAGAGAAGATCGAAGCGTCGATCCGGTGCGCGGTCCTGCACAGCGCGAACGATGGCGAGATTGAACAGATCCCCACCGGAGACGACGAAATGCCGGACCCTGCTCTCGAGGAGCACATCGGCGAGGAACGCGATGTCGTCCGGGCCGATCTCGTCCGGGTGCTCTTCCAGTCCGAGCGGGACGGGCAAGGTCTGGTCGAAAAGCGTTTCGGTCGAGAGCGCAACCCCGCGCCAGCGGGGCACGTAGAGCGCGAGCGGTCGCGCCGGATCCACGCTCTGCAGCAGCCTGCTGTAGTGCGATCGTCGTTCGGACCGTTCGACACGAGCCGGCGGTTGCTGGGCCGTGGGGGCGACCGCTCCAGCCGTCGCAGTGCCGACATGATCGGCGGCATCGGCTGTGCCTGAAGGCCCCGCCTCCTCGCTAACAATGCCGTCCACCGCTTGGGGGCGGTCTGCGGCAAGAACCGCGCAGAGCTCGGGCAGACGATCAATCTCGATCTCCAGCGTTCTGGTTTCTGCGGAGAACAGATCAAGGCGCAGGCACGCCGTGCCGGATGCGATCTCCACGATGCCGCTCCAGGGATGCCGCAGGAGGAGCAGCCGGCCGCCGGGACCCGCCGGGAGCGTGAGCGCCCCTGCCAGCCCCTTTGCCGCTCCGCGCCAGCGCTGGGCACCACCGGCCAGCTCTTCGACGCATTGCCACCCCGCTCTGGCGCAGGCCGGCCCGAGATCCATCGCCCGGCCGAAGCCTTTCGGCTCCGCACGGAGAAGGATGACCTCCGCGCCGCGGGACGACGGGGACTTGGCCCCTGTCGCCCGGAGCTGCACATGGCCGTCCGGCGGCCGGGCCAGCGTGGCACTCGGAGTTGCGGATGACGGGGCAGTATTGTTGCCTGCCCGCCGAAAACGGCCCGCAGAGATCATTTCGGCGCTACACGGCGCCGTCGATCCGTCGCGTGGATCGACCGCAACCACACCGGTGGTCTCCGCATGGAGACGGAGGACAACCGGCTGAAATCCCTCGGCTTCCACGACAACGCGCCCGCTCCAAGGATGGGTCAGAAGGAAGAGCCGGTCGCCGGGCACCCAAGGCAGGGAGAAGTTCCCGGCCCTCCCTCGCAGCGCGATGGGGAGGATGAGCCCCCCCTGGCCAGTCGCGACGTTCGACATCTCCTCCCACCCCGCCGGAAGCGGGCCGGGTGGCAGGCAGGGAGCCGCGGCCCCGCCTGACCGCTCCACCCCGACGATGATGACCTCGCTGCCAGGCGCATTTGGTGCGCAGGCGCCGTCGTGCCGCAGAACCACCATCGTCTCGCTCATCGGCCCTGCTCCATCAGCTCGCAACCGCAACGGCAACGGGCGCATCCCCGCAGGGACAGAGCTGCGCCACCGCCGCCTCACCCTCAGCCACGATCGCATCTGCTGCCTCTCGGAGCGCCGTCCGAGCCTCCACCGGGCAAGCCGCAAGCTGCGAAAGGCGTTCGGAAAGGCGCGCGGCATCTTCCCAGTACGGCTCGACGAAGAGCGCAGACGCCGCGGGATGTCGGTCCAGCGCACTCGTCGCTCCCGCGAGTGGCAGCCATCCGTCGGACACTGCGCGAGCGAGTGACGCTGGCCACTCCTCGTCCGGCCAGGCGGAGATCGCGATGCCCACAGCCCCGTTGGGCGGTCCGAGAAACGGCCCGGCATGCCAGGCGATCGGAAGACCGCTGGCGATCTCCCGCGGGAACACGAAGTCTTCCCGATGGCTGGCAGGGAGAACCAGTTGCTCGATCTCCAGCCCCTCGCGGTGAGCGAGCCATGCGGCGCCCAGCATGTGCATGATCCCCGAAGAGACGCTTCGGCCCGGCAACAGGGCAATCTGCAGGCCCCGGTGCTTAGCCTGTCCCGCCAGCAGATCGGCGGGGCGGGGCGGCGGCGCCCCGATGGGCAGGGGCGCATACTGCGTGTCGAGCCCAGCGGCCGCGAAGGCCCCCAGGATGCCCGGCGACGGCCCGACCACACGCAACGGCTTGCTCGGAGCACGTTGCCGCCCGGCGCCACGCCTAATGTGTAGCGCCCGCGCGGCAGGCACGAGCGCCTGTGGCATTGCCCCATTTTCGACCCCGGCGCTTGAGGGAGTGGCCAATGGAGCGAGGCGCTCGGCCCGCAATCGCTTGAGAGCGCCAAGCCAACGGCCCGCGGCCTCTAGGCGTTCGACTGCCGGCACTTCGGCATCCGGGGCCGCGTCGACGCAGGCAAGCGTGACGGCGATCCTCCCGGGCAGCGCCGCGAGCGATGCCATCAACCGCCCGCTCGCGGGCAAGCGACTCGAGAGGACCACCCGCTCCACGCCGAGCCTCTCGAGATGGGAGGCGAACGCTTCCGCAGCTGCGCGCAGATCATCGGGGGCATCAGGCCGATCCAAGAAGTCATCAAGGAGGAGTTGGCGCGGCAGGATGCGGTCAGATAATGGCCAATGCGCGAAGTCATCCGGCTCCGCCGCCAGAAAGACCGTACCGAGCGGCAAAGCGGCCGAGGGCAGCGGCAGCGAGCCGACCCCTGCCGGCTTCTCGTGCCGCGTGGGCTGCGCGAACCGCGCCTTGCCCGCCTTGATGGTCAGCGCCCCATCGGCAATCTCCGACGCCGCGAGGGCGTGGGTCGCACTCCGGCCACGATGGGTAAGGGTGATCGTGCCGGCATGGGGCCCGCAGAGCAGCTCGACGC
>JBCBHB010000207.1:0-5495 GCA_038526025.1 Pseudomonadota bacterium | reverse complement strand
CTTCCGGATGCGTGAGCCGCGATTCGCACCGCCACGGCGTCCGCCCGCGAAGGCCGGTCGACGATCACTCAGCGGGCGCGTCCCGCACTCCCCGCCCACCCCTTGCCTCCCGCCCGCTGACCCGGGCGCCGAACATATCGGCCGTCGTCGCCAAATCGTCATCGCGTGGCGCTAGGCAAGGGCGAGAAGAGGAGGACCCCCATGCAGCACATCGCCTTCGCGCGTCCCGGTCAGTTCTGGCGCGGCAACCTGCACACCCATTCGACGCGTTCCGACGGGGTGCTCGAGCCCGGTGAGGTCTGCCGACGCTACGCCGAGGCGGGGTACGATTTCCTCTGCCTATCGGACCATTTCATCGGCCGGTACGACTACCCCATCACGCCCACGGAGGAGTTTCGCACCAACCGCTTCACCACCGTTCTCGGCGCCGAGGTGCATAATGGCCGCCTGCAGAACGGCGAGCTCTGGCATCTTCTCGCCGTCGGGCTGCCGAGGGATTTCCCCCCGCCCGAGACGGCCGATTTCGACCAGACGGAAACCGGCGAGGGCGGCCCGGCGCTCGCCCAGCGTTGTGCCGATGCGGGTGCTTTCGTCGCCGTGGCCCACCCGGAATGGTACGGGCTCACGCCGGACGATGCGCGCAGCATCGGCGCGGCGCACGCGGTCGAGATCTACAATCACGGCTGTGTCGTCGGCGCGGATCGCGGCTCAGGCATCGCGGTGTGGGACGTGCTCCTCAACGAGGGGCTGAGGCTCTCGGGCTGCGCGACCGATGACGCCCATTTCATCGGTCCCGACCATTTCGGGGGCTGGGTGATGGTGCGCGCCGAGGCCAACGAGCCGGAGGCCCTGGTCGCGGCCCTGCGCGATGGCGCCTATTACTCGAGCACCGGGCCGGAACTGCGGGACTTCCGGATCGAGGGCGACACCGTGGTGGTGGAGTGTTCCCCGGCGGCGAACGTGATCGTCATGGGCGGGCGCTCCGCTGCCGACTCGGCCCATGGCCGCTCGATGACCCGGGCCGAGATCCCGTTCTCCGACAGGCTTACGGCCGGCGGTTATCTTCGCGTCGCGGTGCAGGATGCTGCCGGCAACCGCGCCTGGTCCAACCCGCTCTGGCTTTCCTGAGCACGCAACCTTCGCAACGGCTGGCGTCGCCGTCTCCGCTCTGCATGATGGGCCGCGTCATGCAGAGCGCCCTCAACCTCCGCCCCGCCACCCAGGCCGACCTGACCGCCATGACGGCGATCTATGCGGAGGCGGTCACCAATGGCAGCGGCTCCTTCGAGCTCGAACCGCCCGGCGAGGCGGAGATGGCGGCGCGCTGGCGCAGCGTGGTGGATACCGGGCTGCCCTGGCTCGTGGCCGAGAAGGACGGAAGCGTCTGCGGCTACGCCTATGCCGGGCCCTACCGGCCGCGGCCCGGCTATCGCGGGACGCTTGCCTCGTCGGTCTATGTCGCGCCGGCCGGGCGCGGGCAGGGGATCGGCAAGGCCCTGCTCCACGCGCTGCTCGAGGCAGCAGAGGCAACCGGCGCCCGTCAGATCGTGGCCACCGTGGGCGACAGCGCAAACCATGCGTCCATCCGCCTCCACGCGGCTGCCGGGTTCGAAACCGTGGGCACCCTGCGCGCCGTCGGCTGGAAGCACGGCCGATGGCTCGACACCGTGATCATGCAGCGCGCGTTGGGCGCCGGTGCGCGCATGCCGCTCCCCTGATCTCCAAGCCAGATACCAGAAATCAGTGGCATGCCCCAAAGCCGAGGCAGTAAGAAGGGAGCAAACCTGCAAGCTGCGCGCGCGCCGGAACCGTCCCGCCGAAAGGGAGAGACATGGACCACCTCCTCCAGGCGGGCTACGACATCAAGGAAACAAGCTACTACGACGGGGTCCGGAAGGACTGGATCGATCGTCTGCCTGAGGGCGGCGGCTTGCGCATCCTGGAGATTGGCTGTGCCGACGGCGGCACGGGGCACTATGCGCTGGTTAACGGCCGCGCTGCGTTCTATGCGGGGGTCGAGCTCATGCCGGGCCCCGCGGCGAAGGCGGAGGCCGTCCTCTCGCAAGTCATCACCGGCGACGTCGAAAAGCTGTCACTCCCGTTCGAGCCCGAGAGCTTCGATGCGCTTCTGATGAGCGAGGTGCTTGAGCACTTTGTCGATCCGTGGGCGGCGCTGACAGAGAAACTCGTACCGCTCCTCAAGCCTGGCGCCCGCGTCTTCGCGAGTTCCCCAAACGTCGCCCACCGTGCGGTCCTCCGGCAACTCCTTCGCGGGCGCTGGGACCTTACCGACTCGGGGACCATGGACCGCACCCATTTACGCTGGTTCACACCGGCGACTTACCGCGAGATGCTCGAGGGCGCCGGTGTCGAGATCGACCATATCGGTCCCCTCGACACCTCGCCAGCTGGCTTCAAACAGCGCGTCGTCAACTTTGTGACGGGTGGGTGTTTCGATCATCTCTATTGGTACCAGATCAACGCCATCGGCCACCGGCGCCGATGATCGAGGCGTCCTCCTCAACTGCTCGCCTCGCCGTTGTGATCTCGCACTGGACGGGCCATCGCCGGGCTCTCCTCGCGAAGTTGCTGGCAAGCATGCGCCGCCACGACCCGCGCGCGCCTTGCAGCCTCTGCATCGTCGTCAATGGCGGGGACATCGCGCCGCTCAAAGCAGCGGACATCGCGACGCCGGGTGGCGTCCAGCCCGTTATCCTGAACCGCGCCAACCACGGCTATAACATCGGCGCCTGGGAGGCGGGATGGCGCGCCATGCCGGGCCATGATGCTTACCTCTTCATGCAGAGCGAGTGCTTCATACGTCGATCGGGCTGGGCCGACGCTTTCGCGTGGCGCCTTGCCAACGATCCGGGTGTTGGGGTGCTTGGCGAGGCGGTGATGTGGGACCGTATGAGCTGGGACTATGTGAAACTTGCCACCGCGCGCGACCTCGGCGGGCATTGGGCCGCGCCGGGTACCAACCCGATCGATTTCTATCGCGAGGAGCTTGCCCGCCGTGGGATCCCGGAAGGCGCGGAGGCCACCCATGTGCAGAGCCTCGTACTCGCAGTGCGGGGAACGCTGCTCGAGCGCATGGGCGGTTTACCCGTCGGCGAGACCTATCAGGAAGCGGTGGCCGCTGAGGTTGCCATATCGCGTCAAGCCGAAGCGCTGGGCTTCCGCGTCGCGCGGGTCGCCAGCACTCCCTTCCGCTTCATCGGACACCGGCAATGGACACCCATGCACCAGGCGGCGATGCGCTGGCGCAATCATGCGCGGCCCTATCTCGCGCCGCTGAAGGGCGCCCTGAAAGCGCTCGCCGGCCATCGCTAGAAGCGACCTGCCGCGAGAGGGGCAACGCAGAGAGGGGGGAGACCGCCATGCTTTTCCACCTGACCGTGATCTTCGGCTGCCAGCTTGCGGGCGAGACCCTGACCCGCCTCTTCGCCCTGCCGTTGCCGGGCCCCGTGCTCGGCATGGCCATCCTCTTCGTCGGTCTCCTCGTCTTCGGGCTGCCCGAGCCCTTCCGGCGCACCGGCGAGGTGCTCATCTCCAACCTCTCGCTCCTCTTCGTGCCCGCCGGCGTCGGCGTCATGCTCCACGGCGCGCTCATCTCGGCCGACTGGCTGCCCATCGCCGTCGGTCTCGTCGGCTCCACGCTCATCACGATCGCGGTCACCGCCCATGTCATGCAGCGCATGGGGGGCAGCGATGAGGGCAGCGAGGAGGGCAACGACGAGGGCAGCGACGGGGGCGGGGGCGCGGCCGGGGGCGCCTCCGGGGGGCAGGGGCGCGAAGGGCCGGAAAACGCAGGAGGCCGCTGAGATATGGACGCCGAGCTGCCCTTCACCGCCCGCAGCGCGCGCGATATCTGGGTCTATCTCGCCGAAGAGCCGCTCCTGCACCTCTTTCTCACGCTCCTCGCCTTCCAGCTCGGCAGCTGGCTCTACAGGCGCGCAGGCCTCAGCCCGCTCGTGAACCCGGTGCTGATTGCCGTGGTCCTGGTCGTCGCCGTACTACTGGCGACGGGGACGGACTATCCGACCTATTTCGAGGGCGCGCAGTTCGTGCATTTCCTGCTCGGGCCGGCCACGGTCTGCCTGGCGATCCCGCTCTACCGTCAGCTCGCCCGCGTCCGCCGCTCCGCTCTCGCGCTCACGGTCAGCATCCTCACGGGCTCGCTCACCGCCAGCATCAGCGCGGTCGGCCTCGCCTGGGCGCTCGGCGGCGGGCGCGATACGCTCATCGCCCTGGCCCCCAAATCCACCACCGCGCCCGTCGCCATGGGCATTGCCCAGGCCCTTGGCGGCCTGCCTTCGCTCACCGCCGTGCTGGTGATCCTCACCGGCATCCTCGGTGCCATGCTCGGCCCGCCCCTGATGACCCTGATCGGCGTAAAGGACTGGGCCGCCCGCGGCGTGGCCATGGGCACGGCCAGCCACGGCATCGGCACGGCACGGGCGCTGCAGGTCAACGAGGTCGCCGGCGCCTTCGCGGGGCTGGCGATGGGTCTCAACGCCCTGGCCACGGCGCTCCTTCTGCCGCTCCTCGCGCGGCTTCTCTTCTAGGAGCCCCCGGCCACCGGGCCGGTGCACCGCACCGCCCGGCTACGGGTGGCCGCAGGCCACCCGCTCTGAAGCCCCGCGAGGCCCTGGAGCCCCTTGGCCTCGTTCAGTCCTTTTGCAGGGCGATATCGGGCGCGTCCTCGGCCTTCATGCCCACCACATGGTAGCCGCAGTCCACATGGTGGCACTCGCCCGTCACGCCCGAGGAGAGGTCGGAGAGAAGATAGAACCCCGCCTTGCCAACATCGTCCTGGCTCACATTGCGCTTCAGCGGGGCGTTCAGCTCGTTCCATTTCAGAATGTACCGGAAATCCCCGATCCCGCTCGCCGCCAGCGTCTTGATCGGTCCGGCCGAAAGCGCGTTCACGCGGATGTCCTGCCGGCCGAGATCGACCGCCAGGTAACGCACGCTCGCCTCCAGCGCCGCCTTCGCCACGCCCATCACGTTATAATGCGGCATCACCCGCTCGGCGCCGTAATAGGTCAGCGTCACGAGGCTGCCGCCCTCGGTCATCAGCGGCTCGGCGCGCTGGGCGAGCGCGGTGAAGCTGTAGCAGCTGATCAGCATGGACTGGGTGAAGTTCGCCTCGGAGGTCTCGAGGTAGCGCCCCTTGAGCTCCTCCTTGTCGGCATAGGCGATGGCGTGGAGCAGGAAATCGAGCCGCCCCCACTTCTCTTTCACCGCGGCGAACACGGCGTCCATCGACGCCGCATCCGTCACGTCGCAGGGCATCACGATATCGCTGCCCACGCTCTCGGCCAGCGGGCGCACCCGGCGCTCCAGCGCGTCGCCCTGGTAGGTGAAGCCGAGCGAGGCGCCCTGCGCGGCGCACTGCTTCGCGATGCCCCAGGCGATCGAGCGCTCGTTGGCGACGCCCAGGATCAGCCCGCGCTTGCCCGCCATCAGCCCGCCCGTCATGCGCCCGTCCG
>JBCBHB010000206.1:0-5499 GCA_038526025.1 Pseudomonadota bacterium | reverse complement strand
CTCGAGGAGCAGGCAGCCGAGGACGCAGCGCTCCGGGTTGAGGCGGCGGCCGCCGTGAAGGCGGCGCTGGCCGATCTGCGGGCCGCACAGCTCGATGGTGGCGATACGGGGAAGCCCGAGCATGCCTGAGGTCACGATCGAGGTTGCCGGGCGTCCCTATCGTGTGGGCTGTGGCGAAGGCGAGGAGGAGCATCTGCGGGATCTTGCGCTCCGTCTCGATACCGAGGCGCAGAAGCTCTCGCGCGGGACGGCCGCGGTACCCGAGGCCCGGCTCCTGCTCATGACCGCGCTGGTGATCGCGGACCGGCTATGGGAGGCGCAACGAGAGATCCGCGCGCTGGAGCAGCGGATCGAGCAAGGCGAGGCCGTCGCCGTACCCAACGGGGTGGACGGGGCCGAGCGCGAGGCTGCGCTGGTGGACGAGATCGAAGCGCTGGCGGCGCGTGTCGAGGCGCTGCTGCCCGGGAGCGGGCCGGGCGCCTGAAGCTGTCCCGGGCTTGCGGAGAACCCGTTCGCCCCCTAGCTTTGGCAGCGGCGGGTGCTGTCCTTCCCGTGCGGGGACAGTTTCCTGGTGGCCTAAGCATCTTCGCGGGAGCTGGCTCTTCCCTTGGCCGTGGCCTCGGGTACCTGGCGCCCACCTGGTTATCCAGGCTCGCGAGGATCTGACACCTCCACGGTCGCGACGGGCCCGCCACCCGTTCCGCCGCGCTCTGGCGGCATCCTTCCACATTGGAGAGCTTTCGCGATGACCGGCGCCCACGCTTCCGATGCGCTGAAGAAGGCGGCGCGGCGTGCGGCTTACGACGCGCGCAAGGCTGCCCATTCGGTCGATCCTGCGGGAAAGGCTGCAGCCGCGGCGGACGCGCTTCTGGCCGCGCTCGGGGTGTTGGCGGGGGGCACCGTCGTCGCCGGATACAGGCCGATCAGGACCGAGATCGACCCGAGCCCGGCGATGGTTGCCCTGCATGAGGCTGGCTGCCGGCTCGCGGTGCCGGTGATCGAGGGGGAGGGCAAGCCGCTGTCCTTCCGTGCCTGGGCGCCGGGCTGCCGCGAGGTTGAGGGGCCCTTCGGTGCGGTGGTGCCAGCGGAGGGTGACTGGCTGACGCCGCAGGTGCTCATCGTACCGCTGGTGGCCTTCGACAGCGCTGGATACCGGCTCGGCTATGGCGGCGGGTTCTACGACCGAACCCTCGAGCGGCTGCGGGCGCAGGACCCCGACACGCGCGCCATCGGCTTCGCCTATGCGGCGCAGGAGCTGAGTGCCTTGCCGCTGGAGCCCACGGACCAGCAGCTGGACAAGGTGATCACGGAGCTCGGCGTTCGGGCGCCGCGCTAAGCCGGCGCACAAGGGAACGCCGGCTGCCTCAGCTTGCTCGCCATCGCCCACGCTCAACCCAGGGCTGCAGACGGGACGGTTGACGGCGCCTAGGCCCAGCGCTGAGGCTACACAGCGGCGCGATAGAGGCTCATTTTCGGGCGGGGGCGCGCCATAGCGGCAGGGGGCCGATGCGACTTCTGTTTCTTGGTGACATTGTAGGCCGCGCGGGCCGACAGGCGGTGATTGATGCGCTGCCGGTCCTTCGCGAAGAGCGGAAACTCGATTTCGTTGCGGTGAACGCAGAGAACTCGGCGGCGGGCTACGGGATGACGCGCAGCATTGCCTCGGCACTGTTCGAGGCCGGGGCGGACATCATCACCCTCGGAGACCATGCCTTCGACCAGAAGGAGATGCTCCAGGCTGTGGACGAGGAGCCGCGCATCCTGCGTCCCCTCAACATCGCCAAGCAGGCGCCGGGCAGGGGGCTGCACGTTGTGGAGACGGCGAGGGGCCGGCGTGTGGCCGTCGCTGTAGCGCTTGGCCGGGTTTTCATGAGCCGACCTTACGATGATCCCTTCTCGGCCCTCGACGCCGCGCTGCGTGCCCATCCACTGGCCCCGGGGGCGGGCGCGGACGCTGTGATCGTCGAGATCCATGCGGAGGCGACCTCGGAGAAGATGGCGATCGGGCACTGGTGTGACGGCAAGGCCAGCCTTGTGGTCGGCACGCATACCCATGTGCCGACCGCCGACACGATGATCCTCAACCGGGGCACGGCTTATCAGACCGACGCGGGCATGTGCGGGGATTATGATAGCGTGATCGGCATGGACAAGGTGGAGCCGCTGAAGCGCTTTGTGACGGGTCTCGGCGCAGGCCGCTTCGAGCCCGCGATGGCGGAAGCCACGCTCTCGGGCGTGATCGTCGAGACGGACAATGCGACAGGGCTTGCCTGTTCGGTCGAGCCTCTGCGCCTGGGCGGCCGGGTGGCGCAGGCTTGAAGGCCTCGCCCACCAGCGCAAGGGGGGAAGGATGAGCCTCGGCGCGGCGCTTTTGGCGGATTGGCCGGCATGGGTCACGCTGGGCACCGTGCTGGCGATGTTCGTGCTCTTCGTGAGCGAGCGCTACCCCACGGAGGTTGTTGCGATCTTCGGCCTCTCGTTCCTGATGGCGACCGGCATCCTGCCCGTGGACGCCATGCTCCGGGTCTTCGCCAATCCGGCACCCGTCACCATCGCGGCCATGTTCATCCTCTCCGGCGCGCTGGTGCGGACAGGCGCGCTCGATGCCTTCGCGCGGGTGATCTCCACGAACGCGGAGGATCGGCCCAAAGGCGTCGTGGCCGGGTTCGCGGGGCTCACGGTGGCGGCCTCCGCCTTCATGAACAACACCCCTGTGGTGGTGATGCTCATCCCCGTCGCGGTCCGTACGGCCGCCATGCTGCATGTCTCGGCCAGTCAGGTGCTTATCCCGCTTTCCTATGCTGCGATCTTAGGTGGGATGTGCACGCTGATCGGCACCTCCACCAACCTGCTGGTGGACGGCGTGGCGCGGGCGCATGGGCTCGCCCCGTTCACGCTCTTCGAAGTGACGCCAATGGCGCTGGTGATCGTGGTATTCGGGCTCTGCTTCGTGGCCATCGCGGCGCCACGCCTGCTGCCGCGCCGCGATGCGATGCTGGATTTTCTCAGCAATCGCAAGAAGCTGCGCTTTTTCACTGAGGTGGTGGTTCCGGAGGGTTCGAACCTGATCGGTCGGCGTCTTCATGATGTCGAGCATTTCAAGCGCGAAGACATGAGCGTGATCGACGTGATCCGCGGCGATCTCTCCCTCCGGCGCGATTTCGCCGCCGTCGTGCTGGCAGCGGGCGACCGTGTCGTGCTCCGGTCCGGCGTGAACGAGCTCCTCTCGCTCAGGGGCAACCGCGCGCTCAGCATGGTCGGCCAACTCGAGGCTGTGGGGGAGAAATCCACCGTCACGGTCGAGGCGCTGATCACGCCGGACTGCAAGCTTGTCGGCCGCCAGATCGGCGATGTCCGCTTCCGCCGGCGCTACGGCGTCTACCCGCTTGCCGTTCACCGCCGGGCGGAACGCGTGGGGAGCGTGCTCGACGAGGTGCGCATCCGGGTGGGGGACACGCTGCTTCTCGAGGGCGATCCGGACGATATCCGCCGCCTCTCGGTGGACCAGAACCTCGCGGATATCACGCAGCCTACCGAACGGCCCTACCGGCGCGAGCGGGCGCCGGTGGTGCTGGCGATCCTGGCCTTCGTGGTGATTGGCGGGGCCTTCGGGCTGATGCCCATCGCGGGGCTTGCGGTGATCGGCGTCGCCCTGGCGCTGGCGACGCGATGCATCGATGCGGAGGAGGCCTTCGAACTCGTGGACTGGCGATTGCTGGCGTTGATCTTCTCGATGCTCGGCGTGGGCGTCGCCCTCGAGCGGACGGGGGCGCTCGGGCTCGTGGTGGGGGTCGCCGAGCCCTGGCTCATGGGGCTGCCGCCATCGCTGGTGCTGTGGATCGTGTTCATGATGGCCTCGGTGCTGACGGAGCTTGTCTCCAACAACGCCGTGGCCGTGGTGATGACACCGGTTGCCATCGGGATTGCGGGCGCCCTCGGCGCCGACCCGCGGCCCTTCGTGGTGGCGGTGATGGTGGCCGCTTCGGCCAGCTTCGCCACGCCCATCGGGTACCAGACCAACACGCTCGTCTACGCGGCGGGTGGCTACAAGTTCGTCGACTACATGCGCCTCGGCGTGCCGATGAACCTGCTGGTGAGCGTGCTCGCCAGCCTGCTCATTCCGTTGCTCTGGCCGCTCTGACCCCGGCTCACTTGCCGGTGAACATCTGCCCAGGGTCGCCGTAATAGGTGTAACCCTTGCCGAAATGCTCGTGGGAGCCGAGGTCGCGCCCATAGCTCGGCCGCCCGAAGCCCCAGCCACCGCCGTGATGGCCGTGCTTGTGGTGCTTGTGCTTGCCGCGCTTGTGGTAGCCGTGCTTGCGGTCGTGCCGGCGTGCCTTGTCGCGCTTCTTCCGGCATTTCTTGTTGCAGACGAGGTCCACCGTCGCGCCGCCTTGAAGGGTCATGGTTGCTGGCACCGGAGTGGCCGGCATCGCGTTGGCTGTGGTCGTTTGCGCAATGGCAGCGAGCAGGCCTGCGGCGATCAGGCAAGCGGGGAGTGTGACGCGTCGCATCATTCAACGTCCTCGATCCCGAAATCGGCGCGGATCTCCTGCCAGCTCTCCGCGAGGGCATCGCAGTCCATTTCCGCCTGCTCGACCGAGGCGCCGTAGCCCGCACCGGTCGCGAAGGACCAGGCGAGGGCGCTGCCCACATCCTTGAGGATCAGGTCGAAGATGAGATGGGCCTCTTCCTCGATGAGGGCGCGCGCCGCGTCGTCGGTCGCGCAGGCATAGGTGTTGCCCACGCTGAGCCCGAGCGCCTGGGTCTTCTCGGTCATCTCCTCGGTGGGAAGGGCGATGCGCGTCTCTTCCTCGGCCAGCGCGGGCATGGCGCCGATGCTGGCGGCAATGATGAACGCGCCAATTGCTGCGCCGTGTGTGCGGAACTTCATGCCGAACCTCCCAATCTCTTACTTCAGGAAAACCTGCCAGAGGCTCGAGAGGCTGTCATGCAAAACTCCTGTGGCGCCATGCCGCGCGCGGGCTTCTGGCGTGGACGCTGGGCGGCGGAGAGGTGAGAATGCGCGCGGCGAAATCGGCGCGGGCAGGTCTCGATGAGCGACAGCGACACAAAGCTCCGGCCGAAGGCGAAGCCGAAGATCGACAAGCCGCGGCTCTACAAGGTGATCCTGCTGAACGACGATTTTACGCCCCGCAACTTCGTGGTGCGCGTGCTGCAGAAGATCTTCCGGATGACGGAGGGCGAGGCGAACGGCGTGATGCTGACGGCGCATCGCAAGGGCGCCTGCGTCGTCGCGGTATTCACGAAGGAGGTTGCCGAGACGAAGGCGGAGCAGGGCACCGAGGCCGGCCGCCGCGAGGGTTACCCGCTCACCTTCACCACCGAGCCAGAATAGAAAAGGGCCCCACGAAGGGGCCCTCACGACACGGTTTGTTGAAGGATCAAGCAGTCGCGCGACGGCGCATCAGGCCAAGACCGGCAAGGCCACCAGCGAGGAGCAGGATCGACGCCGGCACCGGCACGTCGGTGATCAGC
>JBCBHB010000205.1:0-5506 GCA_038526025.1 Pseudomonadota bacterium | reverse complement strand
CTTCCAGCTCACCCGCTTCCTCGGCGGCCTCTCCGGTCTCGTCGTCCTCTTCGCCTTGGTGGCCGACGCGCTGATCCTCGCCGCCCTCCTCGCCACGGTTGACAGGAAGGGCAGGCTCGCGCGGGAGTGAGGGCGCATCCAGGATGCGGAGAGGACACGATGGCACGGACACTCAAGGTCGCCGCGGTACAGACCTGGCACGATTGGGACGAGGCGGCGACGGTCGACCGTGTGTTCACGCTCGCGGCCGAGGCAGCGCGGGCCGGGGCCCAGCTCGTCCTGCCCTCCGAGCTCTTCGCCACGCCCTATTTCTGCAAGGCCCGCAACCCGCGCTACCGGGATCTCGCCCAGCCCGCCGAGGGGCACCCCCTCATCGCCCGCTTCCAGCAGCTCGCGCGGGAGACGGACACGGTCATCCCGCTCTCCTTCTACGAACGCGCCGGTGAGCATCTCTACAACTCCGTGGCCGTGATCGATGCGGACGGTGCGGTGCTCGGCATCTACCGCAAATGCCACATCCCGGACTTCGACGGGTACATCGAGACGGCGTATTTCGAGCCGAGCCCGGATGGCCCGCAGGTTTGGGAGACCCGCCATCTCCGCCTCGGTGTCGGCATCTGCTGGGACCAGTGGTTTCCCGAGCTCGCCCGCGCCATGGCCCTCGCGGGCGCCGAACTCCTCGTCTATCCCACCGCCATCGGCAGCGAGCCCCTGCATCCGGACTGGGACACCCTTGAGCAGTGGCAGACGGTGATGCGCGGCCACGCCGCCGCCAATCTGCTCCCGGTTCTCGCCGCCAACCGCGTCGGGCGGGAGGAGGATGACGGCTATACGCTCGATTTCTACGGCGGCTCTTTTGTCTGCAACCACCGGGCGGCGATGCTGGGCGCGCTCGGGCGCGCGGAAAGCGGCGTGTTCGCCGCCACGCTCGATCTCGACCTAGCGGCGGCAGAGCGCCGTTTCTGGGGGGTCTTCCAGACCCGGCAGCCGGCAAACTACCAGGCGCTGGCCGAGATGCCCGCCGGGCCGCCACCCGTCCGCTGAGCCGCGGGTACTTCGCCCTTCACGGCGCCTTGCGGAACGGGCAAGGTCGAGGTGCCGACGCGTAATCGATGGAGGCGGCGATGATGAGCGAGCCCAGAGCGCGCCGCGGGGGCGCCGGCGCGTGCACCGACCATGAAGGTTAGCCCGCTCCTCGTCGCCGCCCTGTCCATCAGCGCGCTCATCGCGCTCTGGGGCATTCTGAACCCTCAGGGCCTCGGCGGCCTCGCCCAGTCCATCGTCGCCACGCAGTTCCAAAGCCGCGGCTGGCTCATCATGCTCGAAGCCAGCGCGCTCCTCGGCGTCGCGATCTACCTCGCCTTCTCGCCCTTCGGCACCAGGCGTCTCGGGCCGGACGATGCGCGGCCGGAATTCTCCACGCCCGCCTGGATCGCCATGCTCTTCGCCGCCGGCATGGGGGTTGGCCTTCTCTTCTATGGCGCTGCCGAGCCGCTCACCCATTTCGACACGCTGGCCGAGTTTCGTCCCAAGCCCCTCGCCGCCAGCGATGCGCTCTTCGTCACCTATCTGAACTGGGGCGTGCATGCCTGGGCGATCTACGGCGTCGTGGGCCTCGTCATCGCCTATTTCGCCTTCCGCTGCGGCCGCCCCCTGCTCCTCAGCGCCCCCCTGCTCGACGCGGTGGGGGACATGCCGTGGACCCGCGCGCTCGGCTGGTCGTTCGACCTGCTCGCCATCGTCGCCATCGCCGTCGGCCTGGCAGGCTCCCTCGCCATGGGGGTCTTTCAGGTGCAGACAGGGCTTGCCGGCATTCTCGGCATCGAGAGCCCGGGCATCCTCACCATCCCGGTCTTCGCCGCCATCTGCGTCGCGTTCATCATTCCGCTCCGGCGCGACCTCGGCGAGGGTATGGCCAAGCTCTCGAACCTCGCGATGATCATCGCCATCGCGCTGATGGCGTACCTCCTCATCGTGGGGCCGACGGCCTACCTCATGAACGGCATCGTCTCGGGCTTCGGGCGCTATGTGTTCGACGTTCTGCCCGCGGGCTTCGCCACCGCCGAGTTCTTCGATGGCGCCCTCGTTACCTGGTTTCAGGACTGGACGCTCAACTACATGATCTGGTGGCTGGCCTGGTCGCCCTTCGTCGGCGTCTTCATCGCCCGGATCTCGCGCGGGCGCACGATCCGCGAGTTCCTGCTGGGCGTGATCGCCGCCCCCACGCTCTTTTCCATCGTCTGGTTCGGCGTGTTCGGCGGCCTCGGCTTCTTCGATGCGTTCCAGCAAGAGGGCGCGCTCTCAGCCGTCAACCGCGACAGCCTCGACGCCACGACCTTCGCGTTGCTCGACCGTTTCCCGCTCGCCTTCATCACCCAGATTGCGACGATCCTGGCGGCCTTCCTCTTCGTCGTGACCAGCGTGGTGAGCGCGGGTTTCGTGCTGGCGATGTTCGCAACGGGCGGTGACGAGAACCCCCCGGTCGGTATCCGCACGATCTGGGGCGGCATTCTCGGCGCGCTCGGCCTTGCCATGGTGCTGGTGGGGGACGTGACCCTCGTCCGCTCCGTCATCGCCCTCTCGGCCATCGCGTTCGTCTTCGTCGCCCCGATCCTCGTGATCTGCCTCCTGAGGGCGCTGGTGCGGGAGGGCCGGTCATGATCGGCAGTCTGCTCGATACGATGCTGAACCTCACCGTCTTCGCCTATCTCGGCTTCCTCGGCTGGCTGGCGACACGGCCTTTCCCGGACGACTGAACGGCGCGGCGCTCTACTGCAGCACCGCCCCTTCGAGATCGCAACGCAGCCGTTCGGCGGCCGGCAGGGTGCTGTTCACGGCGAGGCAGGCGCTCACGGTGTCGGCGGACGCGCCTTCGCCGCCAAGGAGCGCCTCGCGGAGCGCCACGGTCTGCAGATTGGACCCCCGCTCCACCAGAAGCGCGGCCACGCCCGACACATAGGCCGCGGCAATGGAGCTGCCGGAGAAGAAATCATAGGCGCCAGCCGGTGCCGTGCTGATCACGTCGAGCCCCGGCGCCCGCAATGCAGCGCCCCCAGCTGGATCTCCCCGCGTGGTAACGGCCAGCACACCCGGCGCGCTTGCGGGGAAGCCCGGCTCTGCCGCTCCCCCACGGGCCGCCACCATCACGATCCCCTTCCGGCGCGCCACCTCGATCAGCTCCGCCAGCAGCGGATCCTCCGGCCCGCTGATGCTGAGGTTGAGAATGTGCACGTCCTGCCCCAGCGCGAAATTGAGCGCCCGCGCGAGCGAGAAGCTCGAGCAGACGCCCTTGCCTCCGGCGCCGCTGCCCGTCGCAGGCTCCCAGCACGCCCGCAACGCCAGCAGTGAGGCGTCGGGCGCCACGCCGACAATGCCCAGCCCGTCCCGCGCTTCCGCGGCGATCACGCCCGAGACGGCGGTGCCATGCGCTTCCGGTCCCGGCCGCCCGGCGTTCCGCGCGGCCACGAAGTCCCGCGCCAGCACCACCTTGCCGGAAAGCTCGGGATGCGCCGCGTCCGGCTGGGTATCGACAACGCCGATGCGCGCGCCTTTGCCCGTCGCCACCGCATGAACCCGCCTCAAGTTCCGAAGGTCCGGGTCCGGCTGAAGGGTCGTCAGGTCCGTGTCCGGCGGGGTGGTCGAGACCACGAACTGGTTCATCCGCTGCACCGTGCGTACCCGCGCGTCCCGCCGAAGCGCCGCCAGCGCCGCCTCGGTCTCGATGCCTTCCTCGATGCGGAAGACGAAGCAATGCACATCGATCGATGCCAGCGGCCACTCGGCCACCAAAACCAGCGGATGATCGCGCTCGAACCGCTCAGCCAGTGCTGCCAGCGCCGCCGGGTCCTGCCGCGAGACGGTCATCACAATGTGCCGGGCATCGGCGATCTCCTTGGCGGAGACCAGCTGCCAGTCCGGCGCAGCCTGCTTGTCCGGCGCGGCAACACCCGCGCAGGCGGAGACGAGAAGCCCCGCCACCAACATCAGAAATCGACGCATCATTCCCCCCGTATCGTGACGAACAGGATCCCCGGCGCGGCGCTGATCGCCTCCGCCGCCGTCTCGAGCGCGGGCAGTTCGCCGCCCGCCATCGTATAGATACCGCTGGCCGTCGGGCCGTCGACAACCTCAAGCCCGTGCTCTGCCGCCAGCGCCTCCACGGCGGCCTGATCCATGGCCTCCGCCGCCTTGATGCGCAGGCGCGGTCCGGAGAGCTGCGGCTCGCTCGTCAGCGTCTGAAAGCTGGGCTCCTCGCCAACGGGCGTGGTCGGCCCCTGCATCAGCAGCAGGGCGGCGACCACCGCCACGGCGGCGGCGCCGAGCGCCGGGTAAGGCGTGGCGAAGAGCGACGGTAGGTCGGCCAGCATGGCCTGCACCCGCTCGATCCACGTGCTCGAGATGCCCTTTGCCGCTTCGCGGCGCGGTGTCTCTTCCACAGGCGCAGCAGGCTGCAACCGGGCCTCGAGCTGTTTCCAGCTCTCCAGCGCCGCCTCCTCGGTGGCGTCCAGTTCCCTCACGGCCCGTGCCACCCGCCGCTCGCGCTCCACCTCGGCCGCGAAGTCCGCGTCATTCGCCATGAACCGCTCGACCAGAGCGCGCTCCTCGCCCTCCAGCGTCCCGTTCACATACCAGGGGATCAGGAGCGAGGCTTCCTCGCGCATCCCCGCCTCGCCGTGTCCAGTTTCGGTGCTCATGCCAGATCTCCCAAGCTCTTCCGCAGTTTTGCGCGTGCGTGGAACATTCGGGTCTTCACAGTGCCGACCGGCAGGCCGGTGATCTCGGCGATCTCCACCAGCCGGTATCCGTAGTAGTAGGTGAGCTGCACGATCGCCCGCTGCTCGGCCGGCAGATGGCGCAGCGCCTCGGCGATGCTCTTGGCGGCGAAAAGCGCCTCGATCACCTGCGGGCCGGCGTTGTCGTCGGCCATCTCTTCGTCGATCTCGTCGTTGAGGGCTGCGCGTGCCTTCGTCCGCATCGCCTTCAGCGAAAGCCGGTAGGTGATGCCGAGGATCCAGGTTTCGGGCTTCGCCTCGCCCCGGAAATTCGCGGCCTTCTGCCAGACAACCATCATCGTATCGCTCGCTACCTCGTCCGCGAGGTCGGGTCGCTGCAGCAGACGCATGGCAAAGCCGTAGACCTTGCCGTGAAACCGTGCATGCACGCGCCGAAAGGCCGCCATCTCACCTGCGGCCACCCGCTTCAGCAGCGCCGCATCCGTCTCATCGGGCATGCTTTCCCGGCTCCAGATCTTTCGCAGCGCCATCGCTCGCTCCCACTCCGTTTGCTCCCCTGAGTGCCCGGGCAGCGCGAAATGGTTCACAAGGATGTGCAGTTTTTTTGCCGTGACGCTAGCGATACAACAACGCATGCGCTGAAGGGTCAGCCGCGCCGATCACGACCTATCATGAAACGATCTGCAAGCCCTCTTCGCGTTTTGGGGTGTTCCCCGCCCGTCACGCGCCTGCGGGGCAATAGGGCGACGCGGGCCGATAATGCCTCGGCAAAG
>JBCBHB010000204.1:0-5509 GCA_038526025.1 Pseudomonadota bacterium | reverse complement strand
GCCGGCGGTGCTCTACGACTACCGCCGGCAGCTTCACGATGTGGCAGATCTCGCTCATCTTCAGCATCATGTCGTAGTCCTCGGCATGGGCGTAGGCCGGGTCGAAGCCGCCCGTCTCGTCGAAGATCGCCCGGTCGAAAAGGCGGAAGTGGAAGACCATCTGCTCAACCATCAGCCGCTCGGCCGAGTAGGGCACGTCGTGGTTCCAGCCGGGCGCCAGATGGGCACCCGCACGGTCGATCTGGCGGTGGTTCGTGTATACGAGGCCGGTATCCGGGTCGGCCATCAGCACCGGCACCGTGGCGGCCAGCGCGCCGGGCGCCAGGCGGTCGTCGCTGTCGATGATCCCGAAGCACGGGCTGTCGCTCTCGGCCAGGGCCGCGTTCAGCACGGCGGTAAAGCCCCTGTTGGGTGCGGAGAAGAGCCTGACCCGCTTGTCCCGCGCCGCATAGCGCTCCGCCAGGGCGAGGCTGCCATCAGTCGAGCCGTCGTCCCAGAGGATCAGCTCGAAGTCTGGATCGGTCTGCGCAAGCGCGCTTGCCACCGCCTCTCCCAGCAGGTCGGCCCGGTTGTAGATCGCGGTGATCAGGGTCGTCCGGGGCATCGGGCTCCTCCCCACGTCACGCATCGCGCAGGCTTGGCCACAACGTCACCCGACCATCGGCGGCATGTCATGTCATGGCACCCCCGCGCCCGCCTGGCCGATGGGATGCTCAGCCGCCGGCCACGCCCGGCACGTTGACGTAGAGGGCGTAGACCGACTGGCTCGCCGCCATGAAGAGCCGGCTGTTCGCGCGCCCCCCGAAGCACAGGTTCGCACAGCGCTCGGGCAGGGCGATACGGCCGATGGGCGCCCCGTCCGGCGCGAACACCATCACCCCGTCGAGCGCGTCCGAGCCCATGCCCCAGCCGCACCAGAGGTTGCCCAGCACATCGATCCGGAACCCGTCGGGCGTGCCCTTCCCCGCATCGATCAGCACCCGCTTGCCAGAGATCGTCTTCCCGTCGGCTGACACGTCGTAGGCCAGGATCTTCCGGTTGGGGACCCCGCGGCTCTCGACCACGTAGAGCACCCGCTCGTCCGGCGAGAAGGCAAGGCCGTTGGGCCCCAGCACATCATCCGCCACCACGGTCGAGACCCCCGTCTCGCGGTCGAGCCGGTAGACATTCTGCCCCAGCTCGGGCTCGGCCCTGTGCCCCTCGTAGTTGCCGAGGATCCCGAAGGGCGGGTCCGTGAACCAGACCGACCCGTCGGACTTTACCACCACATCGTTGGGGGAGTTCAGCCGCCTGCCCTCATGGCTGTCGATCAGCACCGTGATGGTGCCGTCATATTCCGTGCGCGTCACCCGCCGGCCGCCATGCTCGCAGGTCACCAGCCGGCCCTGCCGGTCCCGCGTCTGCCCGTTCGCGAAGTTCGAGGGCTGGCGGAAGGCGGAGGCCTGCCCCGTCACCTCGTCCCAGCGCATGATCCGGTTGTTGGGGATGTCGCTCCACAGCAGGTACCGCCCGTCGCCGAACCAGACCGGGCCCTCCGACCACCGGCACCCGGTGGCCAGCCGTTCCACACCGGCAAGCGGCAGCACCAGGCCGTCGAACCGCGGGTCGAGCGATATCACCGCCGGGTCCGGGTACCGCGTCGTCGGCTTCCAGCCGCTGCTGAAGTCGGGGCTCTCGGGCATGCTGGGTCACTCGATCTCTGCGCCGGGCAGTCAGGTTGCCGGGCCTCGGAAAACTACGGTCAACTGGCACGCAAGGCCAAGGCGTTCCGCACAAGTCCCCTCACCCCCGCTGCCGCCCTACAGGCCGCGCGCCGCCCCACACACACGCCTTCGGGAAGGGGCCTCAGAGCAGGAGCGAGAAGGCCCCCTCATGGCGGAGCAGCATCACCTTGCTCTCCACCCCGCCCGGTGCCGAGAAGCCGCCGAGCCGCCCATCCGCGGCCGAGACCCGGTGGCACGGAATGATCACCGGTATGGGGTTGGCCCCGCAGCACTGCCCCACCACGCGCGCCGGCAGGTCCACATCGGCGCCGATCTCGCCATAGCTCCGGGTCTCGCCCCAGGGGATCGCACGCATCGCGGCGAAGACCTTCTGCTCCGCCGCCGTCCCCGCCGGCCGCAGCGGCAGGTCGAACGCCTTCAGCCGCCCTTCCGCATAGGCCGCAAGCTGTGCCGCGGCCGCGTCGAGCAGCGCGGACCGCGCCACCCCGCCCTTCGCGCCCCAGCGCAGCGCCGTGATGGCCCCGTCCTCCTCGACGTTGCCGAAGACCCCCAGCGCCGTCTCCACCGTCCGCACCGCAACCGCCATCCATGCCTCCCGGGCCCAGCCCACGCTCCCGCCGAGAGGGCGCATTGCCTTCCCCTGCCCCCGCCGCTAGACCGCCCCAAAGCGACATTTCCAGCGGTGAGCGAAGACCATGGCCTCCTATCAGTACGTCTACCACATGGACGGGGTCTCCAAGACCTATCCCGGCGGCAAGAAGTGCTTCGAGAACATCCGCCTCTCCTTCCTGCCCGGCGTCAAGATCGGCGTCGTCGGCGTCAACGGCGCGGGCAAGTCCACGCTGCTGCGCATCATGTCCGGCATCGACAAGGACTTCACCGGCGAAGCCTGGGCCGCCAAGGGCGCCAAGGTCGGCTACCTCCCCCAGGAGCCCGCGCTCGACGAAAGCCTCGATGTGCGCGGCAATGTCATGCTCGGCGTCGCCGAGAAGAAGGGCAAGCTCGACGCCTATAACGAGATCGCCATGAAGGTCGCCGAGGACTATTCGGACGAGCTGATGGAGCAGATGACCACGCTCCAGGACCAGATCGACGCCGAGAACCTCTGGGACCTCGACGCCCAGGTCGACGTCGCCATGGAAGCCCTCCGCTGCCCGGACGACTATGCCGAGGTCGCCAATCTCTCGGGCGGCGAACGCCGCCGCGTCGCCCTCTGCAAGCTCCTCCTCGAAGCGCCCGACATGCTGCTGCTCGACGAGCCCACGAACCATCTCGATGCCGAGACCATCGCCTGGCTCCAGAAACACCTGATCGAGTACAAGGGCACCATCCTCATCGTCACGCACGACCGGTACTTCCTCGACGACATCACCGGCTGGATCCTCGAGCTCGATCGCGGCCGCGGCATCCCCTACGAGGGCAACTACTCCTCCTGGCTCGAGCAGAAGGCCAAGCGCCTCGAGCAGGAAGCGCGCGAGGACAAGGCGAAGAAGCGCACGCTCGACCGTGAGCTCGAATGGATCCGCCAGGGCGCCAAGGCCCGCCAGGCCAAGCAGAAGGCCCGCATCAACGCCTATAACGAGCTCGCCAGCCAGTCCGAGCGCGAGAAGATCACCCGCGCCCAGATCGTCATCCCCAACGGCCCCCGCCTCGGCAACCGCGTGATCGAGGTCGAGGGCCTGCGCAAGGGCTACGGCAACCAGCTCCTCATCGAGGATCTCAGCTTCTCCCTCCCCCCCGGCGGCATCGTCGGCGTGATCGGGCCGAACGGCGCGGGCAAATCCACCCTATTCCGCATGATCACCGGCAAGGAAGAGCCCGATGGCGGCTCCATCGAGTTCGGGGACACGGTCAAGCTCGCCTATGTGGACCAGTCCCGCGACGCGCTCGACGCGAACGCGACCGTCTGGGAGGAGATCTCGGGGGGCAACGACATCATCACGCTAGGCGATGCCGAGATGCCGTCCCGCGCCTATTGCGGCGCTTTCAACTTCAAGGGCGGGGACCAGCAGAAGAAGGTCGGCCTCCTCTCGGGCGGTGAGCGCAACCGCGTCCACATGGCCAAGCTCCTCAAGGAAGGCGGCAATGTCCTCCTCCTCGACGAGCCCACCAACGACCTCGACGTCGAAACCCTCCGAGCCCTCGAGGACGCGCTCGAAGACTTCGCCGGCTGCGCCGTGGTCATCAGCCACGACCGCTTCTTCCTCGATAGATTGTGCACCCACATCCTAGCCTTCGAAGGCGACGCCCACGTAGAATGGTTCGAAGGCAACTTCGAAGACTACGAAGCCGACAAGATCCGCCGACTGGGGCCGGATGCCGTGGAGCCGAAGCGCATCAAGTACAAGAAGTTTTCACGATAGCAGCATCTTGGTACTCATAGACTTCACGGAATTGATCGAGAAGCACGGCTACGATCCGCGCGAGTGCACCCTCTTGCGCCACGATGCGCGAGGCTCGGCCGCTTGGGCAGCGGGACCGTCACAGTTCGACAGCTTCGTGAGCTACCAGAAGCGAAACCCAAGCCCCTATCGCAAGCGTCCGGTAGCTTTTCAGTTCATTGCCGCAGAGCCAATGCCGGACGGCAGCGCGACAGCGCTCTTCGCGGCAGCACACCGGATCATCGATCGCTTTGACTACCCGTCCGAAGGCAGACTGCCGGTGCTCCATCATCCTGAATTCGGTGACGAGGACGATGGCGTCTTGGTCGAAGCCTTTGATCTGGAGCGACTACCGGAGTGGGACGCGCTGGCGGGCCGCATTGTCATTCGATGGGGGACTGGGACGCGCTCTTGGTCGCAGCTGCCTGAGCGCCAGCACAAAGAGGTTATCGAACTCCGTCGGGATCGTCACGAGCCTGGTTTCCCGGGCTTCTCGGCGTTCAGAAGCCAGGTCTCTGCGGTGCTGGCGCTCCCGAGTTCATGGCGCTCCGCCCTATCCTCCGTTTCCGGTGTTTACTTGCTCGTCTGCACGGATAGTGGCGAGCAATACGTTGGCTCAGCGTATGGCGAGGCGGGCTTCTGGGGCCGCTGGTCTGGCTACGCGAAGGACGGGCATGGCGGCAACCTGCTTCTGAAGGCCCGTGGCGCACACGACTATACGATCTCGATCCTCGAAGTCGCATCCCCAGACATGTCGCCGGGCGACATAATCCGACGTGAAGGCGCATGGAAGTCGAAACTTGGTACCCGCGCTCACGGCCTCAACCTGAACTGACAACGATGTCATGTAGCGAGCGTAGGGTGGGCGGTTTCCGCCCACCGTTGCTCGCCGGCGCCGCGTCCGCTGTGGGCGGTTTCCGCCCACCGTTGCTCATCGGCGCCGCGCCCGCGGTGGGCGGGGACCGCCCACCCTACCGCGGGGTGGGACGGCGCCATTCGGGGCCGGCCTGGCCGGTAGCAAGGTCGCGGTGGAGCGAGGAGTAGGGCCAGTCGGCCGGGTGCTCGACAAGACCGTGCTTCACCGGGTTGGCCCAGCAATACGCCACATGCGCCCGCCAGTCCGCCTCGTCGCGGATCAGGTGGTCCCAGAACCGGCGCTGCCAGATGCCGCGCTCGCGCTTTGCGCGCTTGCTGGGCGAGCGCGTGTCGCTCTTGGGAAGGCCACGCGAGAAGCGGCCCTTGATGACGGACCAGCGCCGAGAGATGTCGCCGTCGCCTGCGGGAAGGGCCCAGACCGCATGGAGGTGGTCGGGCAGGATCACCATGGCATCGATCCGGAACGGGCGTTCGCGGCGG
The DNA here is from genome assembly GCA_038526025.1 of Pseudomonadota bacterium. Taxonomy (GTDB): domain Bacteria; phylum Pseudomonadota; class Alphaproteobacteria; order Rhodobacterales; family Rhodobacteraceae; genus Thermohalobaculum. The sequence goes on along the minus strand of JBCBHB010000204.1, from coordinate 48 downwards.
GTGCTGGCGACGGCGGCGCGCAGGCGGGGGATCTCGCGGATCAGCAGG
>JBCBHB010000203.1:0-5511 GCA_038526025.1 Pseudomonadota bacterium | reverse complement strand
CCAACTGAAACGTCTTGGTACCGCTTGAGAATGGCGCGCCACCGCCGCCGTCAGCCTGCGCGGGTCCACGGGCTTGCAGAAATAGAGGTCGGCGCCCGCCTTCAGGGCCGAAAGCCCGTCCGCCGAACGCGCGAAAGCCGAGACCGCGATGATCGGGATGTTCGCCGTCTGCGCCCGGGCGCGCAGGTCCCGGATTACGTCGAGCCCCGAAGCTTCCGGCAGCTGCAGGTCGACGAGCGCGATCGCGGGACGGACGCTTTCCGCAAGCCGCTGCGCCTCGCCACCCGTCGTGTCGCAGATCGTGGCGAAGCCTGCATGGCGGAGAATCTCGAGAAACAGAGCACAGTTGAGGGCGTTATCCTCGACAACGAGTGCGGTCTTGCTCATAGCCGTTCCTCAGTCCTGCCGCTGCGACACTGGGTCTCGGGGCATCGTTCAGTCTCGATTCACCATGCACTTGCGAAAGTTAAGAAACCCTTGCCGCTGCTGGCTGCCTGCGGAGAGCGCGCGCTCGTCTTCCGCCGCTTTGCCCTGGGCGTCGGTTTGCGCTAGGCCCGCCCGGCTGCAGCGAAGGGAGCATGTGCGATGACACCGGATGCCGCCGAAGCCTTGGCTGCCGAGGCACTTGCCTGGATGGCGGGCGACCAGGACTTGATCGGCAGCTTCCTCGCCGCCTCAGGGGCAGCGCCGGGCGACCTGGCAAGCGCGGCCAGCGAACCGGCCTTTCTGGGCTTCGTGCTCGATTTCCTGCTTGGCGACGACGCAACCGTGACCGCTTTCGCCCAAGCGACGAACCGTTCGCCCGAGTCGGTCATCCGCGCCCGTGCGGCGCTGCCGGGTGGCATGACGCCGGAGTGGACCTGATGCCGGGCGAGAAGAAGATCCCGCGCGAGACGCTTGCCGAGCTCCAAGCGGCCAAGATCGCCCCGGGCAAGCCGCTCCTCCTCGTCGATTGCGACGAGGTGATCGTTGAGTTTGCCGGCCATCTCGGCCGCTGGCTCCCCACGCTCGGCTACGAGCTGCGTCTCAAGAAGTATGAACTTGAGGGCGCCATCTTCCCAGAAGGCGAGGCCGACCCGGTGGGCTTCGAGGCTGCGATCAACCTCATCAACGCGTTCTTCGAGGAGGAGACCGCGCATCAAGCGCCGATCGAAGGCGCGGTCGAGACGCTGACACGCATGGCCGAGGCGGTGCAGGTCGTGGTTCTCACCAACATCCCCCGCCATGGTCGGGCCGACCGGCTCATCAACATGCAGACCATCGGCCTCGGCACCCTGCCCGTGGTGGTGAACACCGGGGGCAAGGGCCGTGCCATCGCATGGGCAGCCGCGCAGGCGGGCGCCACGACCGTCTTCGTCGATGACAGCCCGTTCCAGATCGCCTCTGCCGCCCGGCATGCCGAGCATGTGGGGCGGATCCATTTCCGCGGCGCCACTGGCCTCGGGAACGTGTTGCCGAAGGCGCTGGACGCTGATGGGGAGCCCGAGAGCTGGGCGGCCTGCGAGGAAATGCTCCGCCAGCGTTTCCGGCTCTAGGCTTGCCCTTTCCCTCTGACGCGCCGCGGGGCACATTGCGGCATGCGCTTCCTGCCCGCTTTTCTCGACGACCTGCGCTCGCGCTTCGCCCTGTCGGACGTGGTGGCGCGCAAGGTCACGTGGGACGCCCGCAAGTCGAACGCGGCTAAGGGAGACTTCTGGGCCCCGTGCCCTTTTCACCAGGAGAAGACGGCCTCCTTCCACGTGGACGACCGCAAGGGCTTCTATCACTGCTTCGGCTGCCAGGCCTCGGGCGATCTCTTCAAGTTCGTCATGGAGACCGAGAACCTCGGCTTCGGTGAGGCGGTGGAGCGGCTGGCCGGGGAGGCGGGTGTCGAGCTGCCTGCGCGCGACGACAACCCCCGCGCCGCCCAGCAGCGCGAGCAGCGGGACAAGCTTGGCGAGACCATGGAGGAGGCGGTCCGCTTCTACCGCGGCATGCTGAACAGCGCGGCGGGGCAGGGCGCGCGGGACTACATGCACCGCCGCGGCCTCGCGCCCGAGACGGTGAAGCGCTTCGAGCTCGGCTATGCGCCAGAGGGCGGGGCGCTCGCCAAGCATCTGGCCGCCAAGGGCCTCACCAAGGAAGGCGTCGAGGCAGGCCTCCTGATCGAGCCCGATGACGGCAGGCGGCGCGATCCGTTCGACCGGTTCCGCGACCGGCTGATGTTCCCGATCCGCGACCAGCGGGGCCGCGCCATTGCCTTCGGCGGCCGCGCCCTCTCCGCCAATGCCCAGGCGAAGTACCTCAACAGCCCCGAGACGCCGCTCTTCTCCAAGGGCCGCACGCTCTTCAACATCCGCGAGGGTCGGGCGGCGGCGGGCAAGGCCGGCGCGGTCATCGTGGCCGAAGGGTACATGGACGTCATCGCCCTCGTCGCTGCGGGCTTCGAGCATGCGGTGGCGCCCCTCGGCACGGCGGTTACCGAGGAGCAGATCACCCTGTTGTGGCGCATGGCGGACGAGCCCGTGATCGCGCTTGACGGGGACAAGGCGGGGCTGCGCGCGGCGAACCGGCTGGTCGATCTCGCGCTCCCCCATCTCGCGCCCGGCAAGTCCCTCCGCTTCTGCCTGCTGCCCGAGGGTCGGGACCCGGACGACATGATCCGCCACGAAGGCGCCGAGGGCATGGCCGCGGCCCTGGAAGCCGCCGTGCCGCTTATCGAGATGCTGTGGCGGCGCGAGGTGGCGCAGGGGCCGGTCGACACGCCGGAGAGGCGGGCGGGTTTCGATCAGCGCCTCCGCGCCTGCCTCTCCCGCATCGGCGATGCGTCGGTCCGCAGCCACTACGCCGCCGCGCTCAAGGAACGCCGCGCGGCCTTCTTCCGCCCGCCTCCACGCTCTCAGCGCGACGGCGGGGCCGGGCGCCCCTTCGCCCCCCGCGGCGGCGGCTTCGGCGGGCCCTCCGCCGGGCGGGGCGGCCGGATGAGCGGCTGGGGCCCTGCGCCCGGCCCAACACCGGAGGCACAAACCCTGCGCGCCGCCCTCGCGCGAGACGGCCACGGCGCCGCCCTCGCCCGGGAAGCCGCGATCCTCTGCTCTATCTGGGAATGCGCGGATCTGCTCGAGCCCGCCGCCGCCGCCATCGAGGATATGGAGGTAACCGCCGCCGAGATGCAGGCGCTCCATGCCGCCGCCCTCAACCGTGTGGTGGGGATCGAGACGGATATGGACGAAGCGCTCTTCGCCGAAGCCGCGAAGCTTGCCGGCGCGCGCCCCTTCTCCTTCCTGGCCCGCCTCTCCGGCGTGATGGTGCGCAGCAGCCGCCCGAAGCCCGCCGAATGTCGCCAGATCGTGCTCGACGCGATGGCTTTCCACCGCGCGGAGCTTGCGCGAGAGGCCGAACGCATGGCCGCCGCGCGGGCGGAGGAAACAGAGGTGGCCGAGCCGCTCGACCTCGAGAGCGCCGAGAAGCTCAGCGAGGAGGACCAGGCAGCGTTTGCCCGGAAATACGGGGCCGGGGTCGCGCAGCTCCGTGCGGTGATCGAGGAACGGGACCGCCTCGCCGAGCGACTCACCGGCGGGGATGAAAACGATTCGTCCGCGGCAGAATGGGCGCGGGTCCTGGAAGAGCTCGATCTGCCCCCGAAAAAGCGCTGAAAGCCCCTTTTGCATCTGCCGCCATCGCCCTAGATGCTCAATGGCCGGTAGAGTGCGTGCCAGACGCGAACTGATTCGCAGATCATGCCGACAGGGCAGCGCATCCATGGGTGGCGTTGCCCATTGGATCTTGAGCCGGCGACCGCTGCATGGCGCGGTCACGATGCCGAACGAGGGGAAGCATGGCTCCTAAGGACGAAGATCAGTCGGAACAGCAGGAGGGCGACGGCACCCTCCTCGATATGAGCCAGGCCGACGTCAAGAAGATGGTGGCCAAGGCAAAGGCCAAGGGCTTCATCACCTATGACGAGCTGAACCGGGTCCTGCCTTCGGACCAGTTCTCTTCCGAGCAGATCGAAGACGTGATGAGCCTGCTCTCCGAGATGGGCGTCAACGTCGTCGAGGAAGACGAGGAATCGGAAGAGGGCGAAGGCGAGAAGAAGGCCGAATCGAAGGAAGTCGCCACCACCCCGCAGCAGACCACCACCGAAGTCGACCGGACGGACGACCCGGTGCGGATGTATCTGCGCGAGATGGGCACGGTGGAGCTCCTGAGCCGCGAGGGCGAGATCGCTATCGCCAAGCGCATCGAGGCCGGGCGCGCCACCATGATCGGCGGCCTCTGCGAAAGCCCGCTCACCTTCCAGGCCATCACCGTCTGGCGGGACGAGCTGCTCGACGAGAAGATCCTGCTGCGCGACGTGATCGATCTCGAGACCACCTTCGGCCAGTCGAACGATGCGGCCGATCTGGTCGAGGCGGCGCCCGTGTCCCCGCCGGTCAACGGTGCTGCACCGGTGCAGCCGGCCCCGGCAGCCCAGCCCGCGCCAGCCGCGAAGGCCCCTGATGGGGAGGAAGACGCGGAAGGCGGGGAGGCGCAGCCGACCGAGGGTGAGGACGATGACGACGCTCAGGCCAACCTCTCGCTCGCCGCGATGGAGGCGACGCTCAAGCCCGAGGTGCTCGAGACGCTGGAGCGCATCGCCCACGCCTACCAGGATCTGCGCGCCTTCCAGACCGAGCGCATGAGCGCGGCGACGACTGCGGGCCAGCGCTTCAGCGCCACGCAGGAGCGGGACTACCAGCGCCTCCGTCGCGAGATCGTCGATATGGTGAACTCGCTTCACCTGCACGCTAACCGGATCGAGACGCTGGTCGATCAGCTCTACGGCATCAACCGCCGCCTCATGACGCTGGAAGGCCAGCTCGTGAAGTATGCGGATGCGCACAAGGTGAACCGCCGTCAGTTCATCGAGGAGTATCGCGGCTCGGAGCTCGATCCGGGCTGGATGGACCGTATCGCGAAGCTCTCCGGGAAGGGGTGGGCCCGCATGGTCGAGAAGGACCGCGCGAGCATCGAAGCCACCCGGGCCGAGATCGCCGAGATCGGGCACCTCACCGGCGTGGATATCGGGGAGTTCCGCCGCATCGTGCACACGGTGCAGAAGGGCGAGAAGGAAGCGCGCGTCGCCAAGACCGAGATGGTCGAGGCGAACCTGCGCCTCGTGATCTCCATCGCGAAGAAATACACCAACCGCGGCCTGCAGTTCCTGGACCTCATCCAGGAAGGCAATATCGGCCTGATGAAGGCGGTCGATAAGTTCGAGTACCGCCGCGGCTACAAGTTCTCGACCTACGCGACCTGGTGGATCCGCCAGGCGATCACGCGGAGCATCGCGGACCAGGCCCGCACCATCCGCATCCCCGTGCACATGATCGAGACGATCAACAAGCTGGTGCGCACCGGCCGCCAGATGCTGCACGAGATCGGCCGCGAGCCGACGCCGGAGGAGCTGGCCGCCAAGTTGCAGATGCCGCTCGAGAAGGTCCGCAAGGTGATGAAGATCGCCAAGGAGCCGATCAGCCTCGAGACGCC
>JBCBHB010000202.1:0-5518 GCA_038526025.1 Pseudomonadota bacterium | reverse complement strand
GCCTGAGCGTACTGGACCTTCGAGCTATGCGGAATCGCGGCCCTTGCGGCCGCGATACTTTTTTGCGCCCGGCCAGTGCCCGCCGGCACAGGCCGGGCCGCCCGCGGCGGGCCTGACGCGACGCGGCGGCCGCTCCGTCAGTCGCTCCGTCAGTCGCTCCGTCAGTCGCTCCGTCAGCCGCTCCGTCAGCCGCTCGTTTCGCCGAGGATCTCGTCGACCCAGGCAGGCACGGTTTCCGTTGCCGGGCCGAGACGCTGGCGATCGAAGAGACCCGAGATCTCCGAGCGCTCCAGATTGAGCTCCAGCGTCCCGGCGCCATGGCGGGCCGCCTCGGTCACGAAACCGGCGGCAGGGTAGACGGCGCCGGAGGTGCCGATGGCCACGAACAGGTCCGCCGCTGCGAGCGCGTCGCCGATCATCTCGAGCCCGTAGGGCACCTCCCCGAACCAGACCACATCGGGCCTGATCTGTCCGGTCGCCCCGCAGGCGCCGCATCGGTCGGCCAGGGAGAGATCGCCCTCGACAGGGCGGCGCGTGTCGCAGGCGCTGCAGAAGGCGCGCATCACCTCGCCATGCATGTGATGGACCCGCTGGGTCCCGCCCCGCTCGTGCAAGTCGTCGATGTTCTGGGTGATGAGCGTCACCTCGCCGGGATGGTGCGCAGCGAGCCGCGCAAGTGCGCGATGGGCAGCATTCGGCGCCGCCGCACGGCAGTTGGCCCGGCGGGCATTGTAGAAGTCGAGCACCAGCGCCGGATTGGCCGCGTAGCCCTCGGGCGTCGCGACCTCTGCGAGATCGTAGGACGACCAGAGACCACCGGCATCGCGAAAGGTACCGAGGCCCGACTCCGCCGAGATCCCGGCGCCGGTGAGGATGACGATGCGCTTTGCGGCGCTGGCCGAGAACGCTAGCCGATCGGATTCCTGCCCCGCCATGGAACGCCTCCCCCGTTGCGCGCAGCCGATGGCGACGGAATGCCCTCGCAGCGCCAATCCACGGCTAGAGAAATGCCATCATTCGGCAGCATCTGACGACCCTGTGATCACAAATCCGATTGGTGAAGCGAATGTTGCGGGTGCTCTGTGTCTGCAGAGGCAATCTCTGTCGGTCGCCCATGGCGGCAGCCGCGCTGTCGGAAGCGCTCGCGGCGTCAGGCGGCGTGGCCGACGTGCAGAGCGCCGGTGCGGCGGCCTGGCATGTTGGGGACCCGGCGGAGCCCGCCGCCGTGGTGGCGGCCGCCGCCGTCGGTCTCGACCTCACGCAGCACCGGGTGCGGCGCCTGGGCCCGGGCGATTTCGAGCGGAGCGACCTGATGCTTGCCGCCGACAGCGCGGTGCTCCGGGCCGTGCGGCGCCATCGGCCCGCGGGCAGCACGACACGGCTTGCACGGTTCCATCCGTCGGCCGATATACCCGACCCCTATTACGGCGGCCCGAACGAGTTTGCCGCCGCGATGGCGCTGATCGTCGAGGGCGCCCGATGGCAGGCGACGCGTTTGGCCGTGCAGGGTCTCGATGGTCCCTGCCTGCCCTGGCCGGAGGAAGCACATGGCTGATCGCTCACCGCAAGCAGCGCCGTTCAGGGTGCTCTGCGTCTGTCTCGGGAACATCTGTCGCTCGCCCATGGCCGAGGGCGTGCTCATCGCGCGGGCGCAGGCGGCGGGACAGTGCCTGACCGTCGACAGCGCGGGCACGAGTGACTGGCATCTGGGCGACCCGCCGGATCCGCGCGCGATTGCAGCCGCTGCGGCGCGCCGTATCGACATTGCGGGGCAGCGTGCACGGCAGGTTGGGCCGGCGGATTTTCTCGACTTCGATCTCATCCTGGCGATGGACAACCGCAACCTCGCGAAGCTCGAGGGGCTTAGGCCCGCGGAGGCCACGGCGCGGTTGCGTCTCGCACACCCTGCCGGCATCGAGGTGCCTGACCCCTATTCAGGGGGTGCCGAGGGCTTCGAGACGGTGCTCGACCTGCTCGAGACGGTGGCTGAAAGCGTTCTCGCGGAGGCGAGCGGCCGCTGAGTCGCTGCGGTCAGCCGCCACCCGGCGCGACGGCGCAGGCATTGTCCTGACCTTCCGGCCAGACCAGCTCTGCCTCATCGCCCTTGATCCAGAGCGCCTTGCCGAAGGAGAGCGCGTAGCGCGCGCCAGAGCCGCTTGGGACCTGCGAGCCGGCGTCGACAGTGTCTCCCCGCTCCACGCGCACGCTCGGCAGCTCGGTCGCGTAGAAGGACACTACGAACTCGTCTGCCGGGTTGCCGTTGCACTGGTAGCGCTGTGTGGCGGTGGGCGCGTCGAGCATGTAGGTGGCCACCAAGACGCCTTCCCGCATGAGGTAGGCGCTCTCCGTGCAGCTGCGCATGTCGCCCGCCTTCCAGCATTCGTTGCGCCCGCTGATCCAGCCGCGTTGCTCCGACCTGAGGGCGGCGACGGCTTCCTTGCCGTCCGCCCCCGCGCGCAGGCCCTTCACTGCCGCTGCGAAGCGCTTCGTGATCCGCCGGTCGAGCGCGGCGAGCGCCGCGTCATCGCAGATCAGCTCCTCCACCTTGCCGAAGGCGCGGCCGCAATCGAATGCCGGGCCCGTTTCTTCGGCCGCCCTGGCCGTCGAGAGAACGGTCGCGATAGCCAGCGTCGGCAGGATGGCAAAGGCGGCGGTAAAACGGTGGGTCATGAGGCCCTCTTTGAATGGCGTTCTGCCGAGCGTACAGCATTGGCGGCGTCGATCAGAGTTCTGATGCAACAGCCAGGCCAACCACCACGAGCATGGACAGCGCCATCCCCACATTGATCGTGCGGTTCGCATGGTCCGGCAGCTCCATGCGCCGTAGGGTAACGCCCGCCCATAGCCAGCCGAGATGGATGGGCACCCAGATCGCGTTGAAGATCAGGAATTTGAGCGCGATCTCGAGCGTGGGCGCATCGCTCATGAAGGCAAAGCCCGAGAAGAGCGCCGTGTTCACCGCATAGGCTTTCGGATTGATCGGCTGCAGCAGAATGCCGTTGACGAAGCCAGGGGCCTTCTCCGCCTCCATGAACGCGACGCGGCTGCCGGCTAGCGCGATGCGGGCGGCGAGGTAACAGAGATAGGCTACGGAGGCGACGAGCAGCACGGTCCTCAGGCCCGGCACGGCGAGGGCGGCGGCTGCGAGGCCCGAGACCACCATCAGGCCCACGATGTTGTTGCCCACGAAGAGCCCGGCACCGTAGGCGAGGCCCGGCCGCCAGCCGAAGCCGGACCCGACGCCGGCGATGCTCAGCACCCCGGGGCCCGGGGTGACGATGAGAAAGAAGACGGCGGCGGCGAACTCCAGCATGCCTCTCTCCTAGCGCCTCGCACGTAAGGCACAATCACCGGGTGGCTCGGCAGGGCAGCGCGCCGGCAACCGGCAGCGGAATGACACAGTTCGTGATCTGGAATGCCTTACCGCGCTGCGAAAGCTCGGCTAAGAGGCCGCCCTCTCACCCGACCAAGCCGGAACGACCGATGACGACAGCTGATTTCTGGGACCGCGTTGCCGAACGCTACGCAGCCAGCCCCGTGAAGGACAACGAGGCGTACGACCGTACGATCGAGCGCACTCTCGCGCATCTTCCCCCTGGCGCCGATGTGGTGGAACTGGGCTGCGGTACGGGCACGACTGCCCTGCGCCTCGCCCCCTCCCTCGGCCAGGTTCTGGCGACCGATATCTCCGCCGAGATGATCAGGATCGCGGAGGGCCGCCGCGCCGAGGCCGAGACGCCTGCGGCGAACGTGGACTTCGCCGTTCACGACGTCGAGGCGGCGCTCCGCAGCATGCAGCGGCCTGACGCTGTCCTCGCCTTCAACCTCCTCCATCTTCTGCCGGACCTTTCGCGCGACCTCTCGCGCATTGCCGCAACCCTCCCGCCGGGCGGATATTTCATCTCCAAGAGCCTGTGCCTCGCCGATGCAGGCCTGCTCATGAAGCTGGCGCTGACGGTGGTGCTGCCGCTCATGCGTCTGGTCGGGCGAGCGCCGCGCGTGGCGTTCCTCACGCGCCGGGCGCTGGAGGATGCGATCACCGGTGCAGGGTTCGAGATCATCGAGACCGCCGATCTGCCCGCCTCCCCGCCGAGCCGTTTCATCGTGGCACGCCGGCGGTGAGCTGACGGGCGCCAGGGGCCGGAAACCGACGGCCCCTGTGATCCGCGACACACCCCTCTGCACTTGTCCCCTGCGCGGCAGCCCGCGGCTTGTTAAGCACGCTGCGGGCTGTGGGGACATGTCTATGAAGATGAGTGTTATTGCGCCTTCGGTCGCTGCCGTTGCCGCTTTGGGCACGGTTGTGATGGTCGCACCGATGCTGACGGATGCCGATCTCTCGGCGCCTGCCCTCCTGATCGCGGCGTCGGTGGGCGTGCTCCTCCTCCGCCCCCGCCGCTAACCAAGCAGGATCCGAGGCCGTCACCCCCTGCGCGCGCCGGGCCAAGCGCCGCAGCCGCGACGCCTTCCATTGACGCATGTCGAGGCGAGCACCAAAACAGCCTCCATGAGCACACAGTCCCATATCCGAAACTTCTCCATCGTCGCCCATATCGACCATGGGAAGAGCACGCTGGCCGACCGGCTGATCCAGTCCACGGGCACCGTCACGGAGCGCGAGATGAAAGCGCAGCTCCTCGACACCATGGATATCGAGCGCGAGCGCGGCATCACCATCAAGGCGCAGACCGTCCGGCTGGTCTACAAGGCCAAGGACGGGAACGAGTACCTCCTCAACCTGATCGACACGCCGGGGCATGTGGACTTCGCCTACGAGGTCTCCCGCTCCATGCGCGCGGTCGAGGGCTCGCTCCTGGTGGTCGACGCATCCCAGGGTGTCGAGGCGCAGACGCTGGCGAATGTCTACCAGGCCATCGATGCGGACCACGACATCGTCCCCGTCCTCAACAAGATCGACCTGCCCGCGGCCGAGCCCGAGCGCGTCTCCGAGCAGATCGAGGACGTGATCGGCATCGACGCGTCCGATGCCGTGCACATCTCCGCCAAAACCGGCCTCGGCATCGAGGACGTGCTCGAGGCCATCGTCACCCGCCTGCCCGCGCCGGAGGGCGACCCGGACGCACCGCTGAAGGCCATGCTCGTCGACAGCTACTACGACGCCTATCTCGGCGTCGTCGTCCTCGTGCGCATCATGGACGGCGTGCTCAAGAAGGGCGACAACATCCGCATGATGGCCACCGGCGCCCGCTACGGCGTCGACCGTGTCGGCATCTTCACCCCCGGCATGGCGATGATGGAGGAGCTCCGCCCGGGCGAGATCGGCTTCCTCACCGCCTCCATCAAGCAGGTGCGGGACACGCGGGTGGGCGACACCATCACCCACGAGAAGAAGCAGTGCGCCGAGGCGCTCCCGGGCTTCCAGCCGGCCATCCCGGTCGTGTTCTGCGGGCTCTTCCCGGTCGACTCGAACGACTTCGAGGGGCTGCGAGACGCCATCGAGAAGCTCGCGCTCAACGACGCCTCCTTTAGCTTCGAGATGGAGACCTCCGCCGCCCTC
>JBCBHB010000201.1:0-5525 GCA_038526025.1 Pseudomonadota bacterium | reverse complement strand
CGAGAGTGATGGAAGGCGCGGGTACGCCGACGCTCCTGCTTCCCCCCGGTGCGTCGCCGCACGGCTATGCCCTGCGGCCGTCCGAGGCGCGGGCGCTCTCGAACGCGGATATCGTGGTGTGGATCGGGCCGGCGCTCACGCCCTGGCTCGAGCGGTCGCTCGACACGCTGGCCGAGGGGGCAACCCAGGTTGTGCTGATGGAAGCGCCGGGCATCGAACACCTGCCGCTGCGCGAAGGCCCGCTCTTCGAACACGACCATGGCGCGCACCATGGGGAGCATGACGATGAGCATGACCACGACGAGCATGCGCATGGGGACGACGACCATGACCATGGCGAGAAGCATGCGCATGACGACCATGGGCATGAGGATCATGGGCACGACGATCATGGCCACGAGGAAGCGGACCACGACGAGCACGAAGGGCATGGGCACGATCACGAGGAGCATGCCGAGCACGACGATGAGCATGATCACGATGACGGCCATGGGCATGGGCATGGACACACCGACGCGCGGGACGCGCATATCTGGCTGAACCCGGCCAACGCTGCACAGATCGCGGAAGCGGTGGCTGCGGCGCTTGCGAAGGCCGACCCGGCGCAGGCCGCGCTCTACACGGCGAACGCAGCAGCCGCGGCGGCCGAGTACGCGGCGCTGGCCGAGACGCTGGCGACCACCGTTCAGCCCGTCGCCGGGCGCCCGTTCGTCGTCCTGCACGACGCCTACCAGCACTTTGAACACCGTTTCGGCACGGAGGCCGCCGGCGCGATTGCCGCGGGTGACGGTGGAGAAGAGGCCGGCCTCAGCCCTGCCAGACTGGCCGCACTCCAGGAGCGGATCGGCGAACTCGAGGCGGTGTGCGTCTTCGCCGAGCCCCAGTTCCCGAACCGGACGCTGACGGCGCTGACCGAGGGGACGGCCGCGAAGACCGGCGTGCTGGACCCGCTTGGCGCGGATCTCGAGCCGGGTGCTGCGCTCTACACCGGGCTGCTCGAAGGGTTGGCCACGTCGCTGGTGGAGTGCCTCGGCTGACCTGCCCCTCACCGGGCCTTTGCAAGCGGCGGCGGGCGGGATAGAGGCGGCAGCCATGCGCCTCTCGGAATTCGACTTCGCCCTGCCGGAGGAACTGATCGCCCTCCGCCCCGTGCGCCCGCGCCGCGCAGCCCGCCTGCTGGTGGCGGCGGCGGCGGAGACGCATGACAGCCAGGTGGAAGCGCTGCCCGGCTGGCTTCGGCCGGGGGATCTCCTGGTGTTCAACGATACGCGCGTGATCCTCGCGCGGCTCGAAGGCGTGAGGCGACGGGAGACCGCGGACGGCTCTGGCGAGGCGCGGATCGAGGCGACGCTGCTCGACCGGCTCGGCCCCGCGCAGTGGGACGCCTTCGCCCGCCCCGCCAAGCGCCTCCGCGAAGGCGACCGCATCCTCTTTCCCGGCGACCTTTCGGCGGAAGCGGGTGCTCCGGCGGAGGGGCGCGTCACGCTGACGTTCGACCGCGAAGGCCCCGCGCTCGACGCCGCGATCGCAGACGCAGGGGCGATGCCGCTGCCCCCCTACATCGCGAGCCGCCGCGCGCCGGACGCGCAAGACAATGAGGACTACCAGACGGTTTTCGCCGAGCGGGACGGATCGGTCGCGGCACCCACGGCCTCGCTGCATTTCGATGACGTGCTGCTGGCAGCACTCGAGGCGCGCGGCATTCTGCAGGCCCGGGTCACCCTGCATGTGGGCGCCGGAACGTTCCTGCCCGTGAAGACCGACGATGTGAGCCAGCATGTGATGCATGCCGAGCGAGGGGCCGTGAGCGCCAAGGCGGCGGCGGCGATCAACGCGGCGAAGGCGGCCGGCGGGCGGATCATCCCGGTGGGGACAACGGCGTTGCGGCTGATCGAGAGCGCCGCTGCCGAGGACGGCACGCTGACGCCCTTCGAGGGGGCGACGCAGCTCTTCATCAAGCCGGGCCACCGTTTTCGCATCGCCGACGGGCTGATGACGAACTTTCACCTGCCGAAATCCACGCTGGTCATGCTGGTGGCGGCGATGATCGGCACGGAACGGACACACGCGCTTTACGCCCACGCCATACGCCAGCGCTATCGGTTCTACTCCTATGGCGATGCCTCCCTGCTGCTGCCGAAGGGCGCTTGAGGGGGCTGCGCATTTTCGACATGGCGTGCCGCTAGGGAGCGCGACCGGCCCGGCTCGGCGGCGTCACGCTGGCGGGCAGCGCACGGCATGGCGCCGGCGGGCAGACCGGGGAAGGGCACGGCGATGTTTCTGGTTCTATCGAACGCCTGGGCGCTTCTGCTGGGGATGTTCCTCTTGCAGGTCGGTAACGGCATGCAGGGCACCGCGCTTGGTATTCGCGGCGGCCTAGAGGGCTTCGATCCGACACTGATGGGCTTCGTGATGTCCGGCTACTTCGTCGGCTTCTTCGGCGGGGCCTGGCTGACGCCCAAGCTTATCCGGCGCGTGGGCCATGTGCGCGTGTTCGCAGCGCTCGCCTCGCTGATCTCGGCAGCCTTCATTCTCTACGCTTGGGCGGTGGACCCATGGGCCTGGACGGCGATGCGGCTGATCGTGGGGCTGTGCTTCTCGGGCGTGTATGTGGCCGCCGAGAGCTGGCTCAACAACCAGTCGACCAACGAGACACGGGGGCAGACGCTCTCGGCCTACCTCATCTGCCAGATGGGCGGCATCGTGCTCGCGCAGGCCGCCATTCCGGTTTTCGATGCGGGCGGCTACGAGCTCTTCGTGCTGATGTCCGTCGCCGTCAGCATCGCCTGCGCGCCGATCCTGCTCTCCGCCAGCCCGGCGCCGATTGCGGGGGGCGAGCAGAAGCGGCTGTCGCTGGTCGCGCTCTTCAGGATTTCGCCGCTGGGTGCCGTGGGCATGATGTGTACGGGCGCGATCTTCGCCTGCATGTTCGGCATGACAGCGGTGTTCGGCACCGCGGCGGGGCTCGACAACGCGACGATCTCGGCGACTGTGGCGGCGCTCTATCTCGGTGCGCTGGTGCTGCAATTCCCCATCGGCTGGATCTCGGACCGGATGGACCGGCGCCAGCTGATCGCGGGCCTGGCGCTGATGGGTGGCGCGGGGTGCGGGCTGATGCTGATGGCCGGGAGCACGACTGTCCCGCTCCTGATCGCGGCCTTCATCGTCGGCGGCTCGGCCAACCCGCTCTATTCGGTGCTGACGGCGCATACGAACGACTTCATGGAGCTTGAGGAGATGGCGGCGGCGGCTGGCGGGCTGATCCTGCTGAACGGCGTTGGCTCGGCCGGAACGCCGATCCTGGTCGGCGCGCTGATCACGAGCTTCGGCCCGATTGCCTTCCCCATCTTCATGGGGCTGATGTTCGCAGTGCTGACGGTCTATGCGCTCTACCGGATGACCGTGCGGCCCGCCACGCCGGTCGATGAGACGCTGCCCTACGCGGCCGTGCTCCCCTCCTCCTCCGCCGTGGTCTATCAGGAGTACTACACCGAGGCGGCCGAGGCGCTGGCGACGGACGAGGATGCGCAGGAGGATTTCGGGGACGTGGCACCGCCGGGCGGACAGTGGAACGACGGGGACAGCCCCGAGCGTGGCAAATCGACGGACTGAGCAATGGCGCAGAGTGACGACATCGCGGGCATCGAAGCTGTCCTGACCTTCTGGCTCAGCGAGGTCGGGCCGGAGGGCTGGTTCAGGAGCGATCCGGAACTGGACGCAAGGTGCGACGCCCATTGCGGGGCCATGGCGGCGTCGGCGGCGCGGGGGCATCTGCAGCACTGGCAATCGAGCCCGCGGGGCGCGCTGGCGCTCCTCATCCTGCTCGACCAGATCCCCCGGAACATCCATCGCGACAGCGCCCTCGCCTTCGCGACGGACCCGCGGGCGCGCGCTGTTGCAAAGCGGGCGACCGGCCTGCGCTGGGACATGACGGTGGAGGGCGCCACCCGGAACCTCTTCTACCTGCCCCTGATGCATGCCGAGACGCTGCCCGACCAGGACCGCTGCCTCCGGCTCTGCCTCACCCGGCTCGGTGAGCGCCACCCGAAGACGGGCATGCCCACGCGCCCGCTCGACCAGCATGAGACTGCTTCGTTGAAATCAGCCGTCGAGCACCGCGACACCATTCTGCGCTTCGGGCGCTTCCCCGCGCGCAACGCAGCGCTCGGGCGGCAGAGCACAGCCGCGGAGGAGGCCTTCCTCGCCACCGGGGCACGGTTCGTGAAGACGGTGTGACGGCCTGCGACTGACGGACTACCCCGTTTGCTTCGCGCCGCCGTTGCGACGTGAGCCGAGCTTCCTTAGCCTCGTTGGCAACAACGCCGAGGAGGATTTCCCCATGAGCACTTACGATGTCGTCGTGATCGGTGCAGGCCCCGGCGGCTATGTCGCCGCCATCCGCGCTGCCCAGCTCGGCCTGAAGGCCGCTTGCATCGAGCGCGAGAACCTGGGCGGCATCTGCCTCAACTGGGGATGCATTCCGACCAAGGCGATGCTGCGTTCGGCGGAGGTCTTCCACCTGATGCACCGTGCGAAGGAATTCGGCCTCTCCGCCGGGAACATCGATTACGACCTTCCGGCAGTGGTGAAGCGCTCGCGGAACGTGGCGGGGCAGCTCAACTCCGGCGTCGGCCACCTGCTCAAGAAGAACAAGGTCACGACCATCATGGGCGACGCGACCATTCCCGCGAAGGGCAAGGTCAGCGTCAAGACCGACAAGGGCACGGAAGAGCTCACCGCCCGCCACATCGTCATCGCCACGGGCGCGCGGGCGCGCGAGCTGCCGGGGCTTGAGGCGGATGGCGAGCTGGTATGGACCTACCGCCATGCCATGACGCCGAAGCGCATGCCGAAGAAGCTGCTGGTGATCGGCTCCGGTGCCATCGGCATCGAGTTCGCGAGCTTCTACAACACGCTCGGCGCCGAGACGACGGTGGTCGAGGTCATGGACCGCATCCTCCCGGTGGAGGACCCCGAGATCTCCACCTTCGCCAAGAAGCAGTTCGTGAAGCAGGGCATGACGATCATGGAGAAGACCATGGTCAAGCAGCTCGACCGCGGCAAAGGCAAGGTCACGGCGCATCTCGAGAAGGGCGGCAAGATCGAGAAGCAGGAATTCGACACGGTGATCTCCGCCGTCGGCATCGTCGGCAACACGGAGGGCCTCGGGCTCGAAGCGCTCGGCGTGCAGGTGGAGCGCACCCACATCAAGACCGACAAGTACAACCGCACGGGCATCGAGGGCATCTGGGCGATCGGCGATATCGCGGGCGCGCCATGGCTTGCCCACAAGGCGTCCCACGAAGGCGTGGCGGTGGCCGAGATGATCGCCGATCGCCCAGATGCCCTCAACGCCGGTGCGGTTGTATTTGTCGGTCTTGATATGGGTGCGTTCGACCTGCACGCCGAGCGCTTGGAGCCCGAGGCCCTCCGTATTGCCGACGATGCCGACGGCGGAGATCACCGTGTCGAACTCCTGCTTCTCGATCTTGCCGCCCTTCTCGAGATGCGCGGTCACCTTGCCT
>JBCBHB010000200.1:0-5528 GCA_038526025.1 Pseudomonadota bacterium | reverse complement strand
CGGCCAGCGCCTCGGGCGTGTCGTATTCCGGGTCGACGGTGATCATGAGGGGCTGGATGGCCGCGCCCTCGTCGCCCAGCGCCTCCACCGCCGCGGCCATGCGCGGCAGCGCCACGTCGCAGATCGACTCGCAGCCCGCATAGCCGAAGAAGAGCACCAACGGCGTGCCCTTCAGGCTCTCATGGCTCACCCGCTCGCCCGTATGGGCGACAAGGTCGAACCGCGGCTCGATCTTGATCGGGAAGCCACCTGAAGGGACCGGGGGGAGGCTGCTGGACTGGTCATCCTCGTCTGTTTCCTCAACCGCCGGCGCTGGCTCAGTCGGCTCCTCTTTCTTCTGCTCTTCGGCAGCTTCCTTCGCCGCCGCGTCGCGCATCTTCTTCGCGACGGCCTCGTAGTCATGGTGCTCGGTGCCATGCGCGCCGACGAAGACCGGCGCGAGGAGAACGGAGGCAGAGAGCACCGCAGCAAGGGTGGCCGGCAGCCGCATCAGAAGTTTTCCTCGGCGTATTTCGCGTCTTCCTCCTTGCCGAGGCCGAAATAGCCAGTGGTGTCGAGCCGCTCCTGGATCAACGGGTCGCGCCGGAACCACGGGCCCTTCTCGCCCGTCGGCTCGGCTGTGCGCGCTTCCCAGGCCTTGGTGAACTGGTTGGTCTTCGCGGTCTCGCCGGCGACGGTCACGGTCTGGACCTGCATGATCTCGGCGCCCTTCGTCACCTCGGGGTCGCCCACGATCAGGCCATCGACGACCACGGTCTGCCCGCAATAGGCCGCCAGGTCGTAACTGCCGCCCGAGAAGATCGGCTGGATGTTCTTGAAGACGAGCAGGGTCTTCCCGTCCGCCACACGCTGCAGCACCATCTGGCGGAGTCCCGCGCCGCAATCCTCGGGGCAATCGCCCGTCAGCGCGCAGACTGCATCCGTCACCTTCGCTTCGAAGCGGGCCTTGCTCTCGCCATGAGCGAGGTTCCAGTTCTTCGCCTCGGAGCCTTCGCTGAAGTCCTGCGCCGCGGCCGGCGCGGCGATAAGAGCGGCGACAGCCGCGATCATGATCCGGTTCATGTCTGGCCTCACTGCTTGTTGGGGTCGGGGAAGGCGAAGCCGGGGACGATCCCGAAATCCTCGTGGCTGAGGTTCGTGATGCCCTCGTTCGAGGTCACTTCCGAGACCATGAGATAGTTGATGTCGTCGACCTTGTGCAGCATGCCCTCGGCCGTGACGCGGTGGGACTGCACGTCGAGCATGGCCGTGCCGTCGGCGATGTTGGGATCGCCCTCCCACTTCATCACCATGTAGACCGTGCCATCATCCGCCAGGATGCCCACCGGTATGCCCCCTGCGGCGCACCACATCGCGCAGGTATGATGCGCGCTGCCGACCACCGTGTCGTACCAGCCCATGACACCCGAGTAGTAGCACCAAGTATCGATCACCTCGCCGGTGACGGTAACCTTCTCCGCCGCGGCCTGTGCGACGCCGCCCAGGAGCACGAATGCCCCGGCCGCGAGCGCGCTTGTGAGCTTGAGGTTCATTGGGGGCCTCCCTTCAACCATTTCGGGCGATGGGCAACGTAACGCAGCCTGTCCAGCCGAAGTGTCAACTTTTCGTGGTCCGTTTCACGTCCGTGCCCGGTGGCGCGCCGGGCTGGTCCGACGCCTTCTGCTCCGCTAGACGGACGCCGCGAAGCGATAGCGACGGGACCACGCCATGATCCTCTACCCGGCCATCGACCTGAAGGACGGTGCCTGCGTGCGGCTGCTGCGCGGCGAGATGTCGGCCGCAACCGTGTTCAACGACGATCCCGCAGCGCAGGCGAAGGCGTTCGAGGAGGCCGGCTGCGAGTGGCTGCACATCGTCGACCTGAACGGGGCCTTCGAGGGCCGGCCGGTGAACGCCGCTGCCGTGGAGGCCATTCTCGGTGCCATCTCCATCCCCGCGCAGCTGGGTGGGGGCATCCGGAGCCGCGCCACGATCGACGACTGGCTCGGCCGTGGTATTACCCGCGTCATCTTGGGCACGGTCGCGCTGCGGGAGCCGGCGCTGGTACGCGAGGCCGCTGCCGCACATCCCGGCCGTATCGCCGTGGGCATCGATGCGCGCGGCGGCCGTGTGGCGGTTGAGGGCTGGGCGGAGACATCCGAAGTCACGGCGACGGAGCTCGCCAAGCGGTTCGAGGACGCCGGCGTCGCGGCCATCGTCTACACCGACATCGAGCGGGACGGGGCGATGCAAGGCCCGAACATCGAGGCCACCGCCGCCCTTGCCCGCGCGGTCCGCATTCCGGTGATCGCTTCCGGTGGTGTGAGCGCGATTGAGGACCTGGCGGCCCTGAAAGCCAGCGGCGCGCCGCTCGACGGCGTGATCTCGGGCCGGGCCCTTTACGACGGGCGGCTGGATCCGAAGGCTGCCATTGCGCTCCTTGCCGCCCCTGCCCCGGCAGGCTGAGCTTTAGAATCAAGACACGCGCCCTGCCGGCCGGGCAGCGCGCGCCTGATCAACTCCAGCTTCTTCGGGGCGATGCAAAAGGGCACATCGCCCCCAACCACGTCACAACCGGCCTTGGGAAACCGGCGCCCCCCAGCGCCGGGCCGGATACTCAGAACTCGAAAGACGAACGCTGACGGTCATCAAACTCCTCGGAGGCCATCGTCACCGACGACACCCCACCGTCATTACGCGCACCACCACGCTCAAACTCGATGCCGGATAACACTGCTGCTTCTCCGTTCATCACGACATCGGGCCCGCTAATTGCAATCGTCATCGCCCCCCCAAAAAACGCGAGGGCGACGGCAAGGACGATCGCTACCAGCGAGTTCGCAAGACCGGTTTCCCGGTATGTATTGCTCGTATCGGTCATCGTTTCAGTCCCCAAAGCGCGGGTCTACCCCATCCGCGCCACAACGTTGATTAAGCGATTGCTAACCTTGCCCCCTGTGTCAGGCGTCACATGCCTGTCGCGTTTCCCGGTCTTGACGACAACGGCCCGCGCGCGTCAGTGCGATGCCGAGTGGCGCAGAAGGACCCCCCCAATGCTGAAAACCCGTGTGATCCCCTGCCTCGATGTGGCCGAAGGGCGTGTGGTGAAGGGCGTGAACTTCGTGGATCTGCGCGACGCGGGCGACCCGGTCGAGCAGGCCAGCCTTTACGACGCCGCCGGGGCAGACGAGCTCTGCTTCCTCGACATCACGGCGAGCCATGAGGACCGTGGCACGATCCTCGACGTTGCCCGCCGCACGGCCGAGCGTTGCTTCATGCCGCTCACGGTGGGCGGGGGCGTTCGTACGCTCGACGACATCCGCGCGCTGCTGCTCGCCGGGGCGGACAAGGTGAGCATCAACACCGCCGCCGTGAAGAACCCCGCCTTCGTGGCCGAAGCGGCGGAGAAGTTCGGCAGCCAGTGCATCGTTGTCGCCATCGACGCGAAGTCGAGCGATGCGACCCCCTCTGGCTTCGAGATCTTCACCCATGGCGGCCGGCAAGCCACCGGCATCGACGCCCTGGCCTTCGCCCGCGATGTGGAGGCACGCGGTGCCGGGGAGATCCTGCTTACCTCCATGGACCGGGACGGGACGAAGGCGGGCTTCAACCTCCCCCTCACCCGCACCATCGCCGATGCGCTCGAAATCCCCGTCATCGCCTCGGGCGGGGTCGGCACGCTCGATCACCTTGTCGAAGGGGTCACCGAAGGCCACGCCTCGGCCGTCCTCGCCGCCTCGATCTTCCATTTCGGCGAGCACACCATCGGCGAAGCGAAGGCACACATGGCCGCCGCCGGCGTTCCGGTGCGGCTGTGAGCGGGGCGGACCCGGCGGTTCTGGCCCGCCTTGCGGCCACGATCCGCGCGCGCCGCGGCGCGGACCCGGCCAGCTCGCACACCGCCAAGCTCCTCGCCAAAGGGCCTGCGAAGACGGCGGAGAAGTTCGGCGAAGAGGCGGTGGAAGCAATCATCGAGGCCGCCCGTGCCGGCACCCCCGCCTTCAAGCCGCAAGCGCTGGCGGGTGAGGCGGCGGATGTTCTCTACCACCTGCTGGTGATGCTCGAGGCCTGCGATCTCTCGCTCGACGACGCCCTCGCCGCCCTTGGCGCCCGCGAAGGCACGTCCGGCATCGCCGAGAAGGCATCCCGTGGCGAAGAGGTCGTGATCGAGCCGGCGGCAAGCCCCGAGCTTATCGCCCGCTGCCTGGCTCTCCGCGTCGAGGTCTTCATCGCCGAACAGGGCGTGTCGGCGGCCGACGAACAGGACGGCGAAGACACGGCCTGCCGGCACTGGATCGCCCATCGCGGGATCGACACGCTGGGCACCCTCCGCGTGAAGAACCTCGGCCCCGAGGGCGGACCGGGCGCGAAGATCCAGCGCGTCGCCGTCGCCCGCAAGGCCCGGGGCACAGGCCTCGGCGCGAGGCTGATGCGGCATGTGACCGCCGCACTGGCGCCGCAAGGCGTGCCCATCTGGCTCGAGAGCCAGATCAGCGCGATCCCCTTCTACGAACGCCTGGGCTTCGTCGCCGAGGGCCCCGAGTTCATGGATGCCGGCATCCCCCATCGCCGCATGCGCCTGGCCATGGGGTGAGCGCCCGGCCGGCGCCAAGGGCGAAAAAGGGGTGGCGGAGCGGGGTTGGCGGGCGGGAGCGACGCCACCCCTTTTTCTCCACCGGCGGGGTCAGTCCGCGATGTGCGACGCCAGGAACGCGCCGGCCCTGGCAACATCCTCATCCGCCTCGGCCAGGTAGCCGCGGAAGATCAGCCAGGCATGCGGCAACCGCTCCCTGATCTCCAGAACAGGGTCCGAACCCGCAGCCCGCAACACGTCGGCCGCGGCAACCGCGTCATCGAGCAGGATCTCGTGCTTGCTCGCAAAGATCATCGTCGGCGGCGGCCGCTCGAAGCGGGCGAGCGCGGGCGAGACCCGCCAGTCCGCCGCATCGCCGGCGGCACCAAGGCAGTGCCCCACCACCTCGGCCAGCTTCGCCGCCGGCAGCATCGCGTCCCGCCGCGCATTGCGCCTGAGGCTCGCGGCCTGCCCGCGCATATCGGTCCAGGGCGAGAAGAGCGCGAGCGCGCCGGGCAACGCTTGCCGGTCCGCCGTCAGATCCGCCAGCAATGCGAGTGCCAGCCCACCGCCCGCGCTGTCACCCGCAAGCGCGATCCGCCCGGGCGGCGTCCCCTCCGCCATCAGCCAGTCCCAGGCCGCCCGCGCGTCCTTCAGCGCCGCCGGCAGCGGATGCTCCGGTGCGAGCCGATAGTCGATCACCAGGGCCCGCATGCCCGATGCACCGGCGAGCGCCGCCGCGAGATGTCGATGCGTTCTCGACGATCCGCCCAGATAGGCCCCGCCATGGAAGTACAGGATCACCGGTGCGTCGCCGGGCAGCGTGGTCCCCGCCTCTGCCCATACTGCCGGCAGACCCCCGCGCGCGTTCGGCACCACGGCCGCCTCGTACCGGGCATCTGCCGGGTCCCGCATCAGGGGCGCCGCCGCGTCGAGATGTTTGCGGAAAGCCAACGGATCGCGCTCGCGGGCCAGC
>JBCBHB010000199.1:0-5536 GCA_038526025.1 Pseudomonadota bacterium | reverse complement strand
TGCTGGCGGATACGGATATCGACCTCGACGGCTTGGCGACGCTGCGCAGCGTGCGCCTCGGCGAGCGAAATCTTGTCGGCCAGCGCCTGCCGGTGGTGGAGGAGATCGAGGTCGACATTGCGCCCTATGGCTACCTCAACCGGCCGCACTGGGTGGATCTGGTGGCGGAGCGGCTGATCGAGGTGCTGCGCCTGCGCATCGAGGCTCAGGTGATCGCACGGCAGATCGAACTTCTCGATGCAGCCGTGACGACGGTCACCCAGCGCGTGAACCTTTTCGACAAGGTCCTGATCCCCCGGGCGCAATCGAACATTAGGCGCATCCAGATCGCATTGAGCGACCAGGAACGCTCTGCCGTGGTCACCTCCAAGATCGCCAAGCGCAAGCGTGAGGAGGCGCAGGCATGAGCATTGCACCGATGCAGCGGGTCGTCCTGTGCGGCATGGCGCATGAGCGCGACAGGGTGCTGTCGGCCCTTCAGGAGCTGGGTTGCCTGCACCTCATTCCTCTCAAGGCTTCTCAGCCGCTCGAGCCGGAGACCGACCCACGGCGTCGGCGGGCGACGGCGGCGTACAAACACCTCACCAGCGCCCCGGTGCAGCGCCGTCCCTGGCCGGCCCGGCGGCAGATCGACATCGACGCCACGGTCGACGCAGCGCTCGCAAACAAGGAACGCCTGCGCGTGGCAGGTGACCGACGCGACCTTCTGCGCGAGAGGATCGATGCGCTGGCGGTCTTTGGGGACTTCGAGCTGCCGCCCGAGCCGGCGCTCCGGGGCCGCAAGCTCTGGTTCTACATCCTGCCCGTTCGCGAGCGCCGGGCCCTCGATAGCCTGACAGTTCCCTGGGCGGTTGTCGGCCGGGACAACACGCGCCTCTTCCTGGCAGTTGTCTCGGTGGACGAACCGCCAGCCGATCTTCTGCCCGTCGCGCGCGTTCATACCGGCTCGCGCCAGCTCTCGCATCTCCGCGAGGACCTCCAGGAGGTCGAGATCGAGATCGAGGTCGCGGAGGAGGAGCACGCGGAACTCACCCGCAGCCGCCTGGCCCTCGGCATCCGCCTGGCGGATGCGGAGGATGCGGATGCGCGCGTTGCCGCGCAGGACGTGACGCTGCACGACGACAGGGTGTTCGCCGTTTCGGGCTGGGCGCCGGCCGACCGGGCGGAAGAGCTGCGCGCCATGGCTGAGGAACGCGGCCTCGCGCTGACGCTCGAGCCGGCAGGGTCGGGCGACGAGCCCCCCACGCTTCTGGAGAACCCGGAACGCTTTGCAGGGGCCGGCGCTCTCACCTCGTTCTACACCACGCCCCCATATGGCGCCTGGGACCCGAGCCTCGTTGTCCTGGTCTCCTTCGCGCTTTTCTTCGCGATGATCCTGGCCGATGCGGGATATGCGCTCGTGCTGCTCGCCTTCGTCTTCCTCTACCGGCGCCGCATCGGTGCCAGCGTAAGCGGCAAGCGCCTGCTCGCGGTGCTCTGGGCGGTCCTCGGAACGGCAGCGGGCTACGGGGTCCTCGCCGGCAGCTACTTCGGCTTTGCGCCACCGGCAGGCGGCGTCCTCGCCGCCGTCGCCTTCATCGACATCGAGGACTTCGATACGATGATGACGGTCTCGATCATCATCGGCGTCGTCCATGTCTCGGTGGCGAACCTTGAGGTGGCAATCCGCAGCCGCGTCCCCTCGGAACGGCAGACAAGGTTCGCCTGGGTCGCGACCGCCTGGGGCGGGCTCGTCTTCTGGCTAGGCGCGCCGACGTTCGGCGCCGTTCTGCTCGGATGTGGCCTTCTCACCATCTTCGTCTCGGGCGCGCTCGGCCGGCCCGTCACACGGCCGATGGACTGGCTGCTGCGACTGATGGATGGCGGCCTCGCCCTCACGCGGCTCTCCACCCTCTTCGGCGATGTGCTCAGCTACATGCGCCTCTTCGCGCTCGGGCTCGCCAGCGCATCGCTCGCCACAACCTTCAACGGCCTGGCGCGAGACATTGCGGAGGGGCTGCCGGGTGTCGGTCTCTTCCTCGCGATCCTCGTGCTGATCCTTGGCCATGCGATCAACCTGCTGCTCGGCATCGTCAGCGGTGTCTTGCACGGACTTCGGCTCAACTTCATCGAATTCTTCGGCTGGGCGCTCTCGGGAGAGGGCTACCCCTTCCGCGCCTTCGCCCGGAAAGAGAGGCCCAAATGGACGGACTGATCATCGCACTCGGCTGGATCGGCATCTTCGCCCCCATGGCGCTCGGCGCCATCGGCAGCATCATGGGGTGCGCCCTCGCCGGGCAGGCGGCCATTGGCGCGATGCTCGAGACCGATGGCGGCTACGGCCGGTTCGTGGGCATCTCCGCCATGCCGTCGAGCCAGGTGATCTTCGGGATCGTGATCATGTTCTCGCTGAACCAGGAGGTCACCGGCCTGAACGGCGGCGCGCTCTTCGCAATCGGCCTCTTCTCGGGCCTTGCGCTGATGCTGAGCGGCATGTGGCAGGGGCGGGCCTGCGCATCGGCCATCTCTGCGGCGAAGGACAAGCCGGAGATTTTCGGCCTCTCCCTGGCACCGGCCGCCATTGTGGAAGGCTTCGCCGTCTTCGTCTTCGTGTTCGCGCTGGTGCTCGCCGCCAGCATTCCGACCTGATCGAGGAGGAAGGCCCGATGAGCGAGACCAGCACCAACGGCACTTCGGCAGGTATCGAGGCCCTGATCGCCCGCCTCCGGCAGGAGGGTGTGGATGAAGGGCGCGCCGAGGCGGAGCAAGTCACCGCCGAGGCGCGGGAGCGTGCGCGAGCCCTGATCGAGGCGGCGGAGGCCGAAGCCAAGCAAACGCTCGCCTCGGCGCGAGCAGAGGCCGCAAAGCTCCAGACCGGCGGCGAGGAGGCACTGCGTGTCGCGATGCGCGATGCGGTGCTGGAGCTCAAGCAGGGTCTGGCGACGCGTTTCGCCGAGCAGGTTCGCGGCGTCATCTCCGGCGCGGCGCGGGACGAGGAGATGCTCAAGCGCATGGTGCTCGCCGTTGCCGCGCGCGCGCGTGAGGAAGCCGGCATGGACGACGATGCCGCGCTCGAAATCGCCCTGCCGCGCTCCGTCGTCGGGCTCGACGATCTGAGGCGGAAACCCGAGGAACTCCGCGAGGGCTCGCTCACCCACTTCGCCGCGGCGGCTGCGGCCGAGATGCTGCGCGAAGGCGTCGCCTTCAGCAGGGCGGACGATGATGCGGACGGCATCCGCGTGAAGCTCGAGGACAGCGGCATCGTCGTGGACCTGACCGACAAGGCGGTGGCCGAGGTCATCCTGCGTCATTTGCAGCCCCGCTTCCGTGCCCTCCTCGAAAACGTCGTGCGCTAGCGGCCGGTCATGGCAGCGGACCAGTACATCACCCTCGTCTCCAGCCTGCCGGCGCTCGGGCCCGTGCTCGGCGCGAAGCACGCGCCCATCAACCGCGCGCGCTTGCAGAAGCGGCTGCGCCTGCTCACGCCGGAACACCACGCCGAGCTGATGTCGCTTGCGGACCTGCTGGCCTGGTCGCGCCTGCCCCTGGCCGGGAACGACGAGGCCCTGGTCTCGCGGGCACGGCGCGTGATCCCGGCGCTCAGTTCCCCAACGCTCGCGGCCTTGGCGCGGGACAGGTTGGAGATGCGCACCGTCACGGCGGCTCTGCGGCGTCGGAAGGCGGGGCAGGAGGCACCGCAAGGCGACGACGCCTGGGGGTATTCCCGCTATCTCGGCCAGATCACCGCGAACTGGAACGACCCCGAATTCGGCCTCACCCGCGTCTACCCCTGGCTGCCGGAAGCCCGTACGGCGCTGGAGAAGCACGACGCCCAAGGGCTGGAGCGTGTTCTCCTCGAGGCCGCCTGGCGCCACGCGTCACGGCACGCGGTGGGCCACGACTTCGACTACGAGGCGGTGGCCATCTACGTCATTCGCTGGAACCTGCTCGACCGGTGGACGCGCTACGACGAGCAGGCGGCTGCGGCACGCTTCGCATCGCTTGTCGACCAGGCACTGGGGACGGCGCCCGAGCAACGCAACGACAGGGAGGTCGCAGCATGAGTGCCGAAAGCGAGAAGGCCAACGCGCCGGGCACGGTGGTCTCCTCCGTGCAGGAGGACCTCATCCGCATCCGCCTGATCGATCCGGAAAACCAGAAGCTCGTGAAGAACGAGGTGGTGTATGTCCGCCCCGCCCGCGCGCCGGAGGAGCGGCTGAAGGCCGAGGTGCTGCGTGTCGCCGGCGCTGAGGCAGACGCGCAGGTCTACGAGAGCACCGCCGGCATCGGGCTTGGCGACAGGGTCGAGCAGAGCGGGCAGCTTCTCTCCGTCGCCCTCGGCCCCGGGCTTCTGGGCCAGGTCTTCGACGGGCTCGAGAACCCGCTCGAGGTGCTGGCCCAGGCCCATGGCACCTTTCTGCCCCGCGGTGTCGAGGCACCGGCCCTGAACGCCGAGACCAAGTGGTCCTTCACCCCAACGGTCGAGATCGGCGCGCGGGTGAGCGGCGGTGACACCATGGGCACGGTCCCGGAAGGGTTGATCACCCACAAGATCATGGCGCCCTTCGATATGGATGAGACCCATGAGGTGACGTGGATACGCGCCGGCACGGTCACGGTGGACGAACCCGTCGCACGTCTGCGCGACGCGGCTGGTGAGGAGCACACGGTCACGCTCGCCCAGAACTGGCCCGTGCGCCTTGCCCTGCCCCGCCGGATGCTTCAGCGCCGCGCCTCCATCCGGCTCTTCCCGAACGAGCCGATGATCACGTCGCAACGCCTCATCGACACGTTCTTCCCGATCGCCAAGGGCGGTGCGGCATGCATCCCCGGCCCCTTTGGCGCCGGCAAGACTGTGTTGCAGAACCTCATCTCCCGGCACTCGGACGTGGACGTTGTCATCGTCGTCGCCTGCGGGGAGCGCGCGGGCGAGGTGGTGGAGACGATCCAGGAGTTCCCTCGCCTGAAAGACCCGAAGACCGGCGGCTCGCTGATGGATCGCACGGTGATCATCTGCAACACGTCCTCCATGCCCGTCGCCGCGCGGGAGGCGTCGATCTTCACCGGCATCACCATCGGCGAGTACTATCGCCAGATGGGCCTGCGCGTCCTCCTGATCGCCGACAGCACCTCCCGCTGGGCGCAGGCGATGCGCGAAACCTCCGGCAGGCTCGAGGAGATCCCCGGCGAGGAAGGCTTCCCCGCCTATCTCGACAGCGCGATCAAGGGCATCTACGAGCGCGCCGGCATGGTGCTGACCAACGACGGCGCCGTGGGCGCGCTCACCATGATCGGCACGGTTTCCCCCGCCGGCGGGAACTTCGAGGAGCCGGTCACGCAGTCCACGCTCAGCGCCGTGAAGTGCTTCCTCGGGCTCTCCGCCGAGCGCGCCTACAAGCGCTTCTACCCTTCCGTCGACCCCCTCCTCTCCTGGTCCCGCTACCGCGAACAACTGGCGCCCTGGTACGCCGACAAGCTGGGGGCCGACTGGACCACCCGCGTGGGCGCCATGGTGACCCTGCTCGAGCGCGGCAGCGAGATCGAACAGATGATGCAG
>JBCBHB010000198.1:0-5566 GCA_038526025.1 Pseudomonadota bacterium | reverse complement strand
GCCGGGCATCTGCGCCTCGCTCTCGTGGCGCCGGAGAATGCGCTCGGCGATATCATGGGGCGCCTCGCCGCCTGTCTCACCCGCTGCGTGGCGCCCAAAGCATCCGTCAGCTCGGCCTGAAGCCACCCTTCCCGCGAAAGGGGGCGCCGCAGCCTTGGTGCTCGCTCATCTGCCGCGAGGTTTGGCGCGGCGGGTGGGTTCGGCGTTCCGCGGGTCTTCGGGCCAGGGATGCTTGGGGTAGCGGGCCCGCATGTCCTTGCGCACATCGGCGTAGGAGTTCGCCCAGAAGCCCGGCAGATCGCGCGTCACCTGCACCGGGCGGCCGGCGGGCGAGGTCAGCTCCAGCACGAGCGGCACGGCCGGCGCACCGACGGTGGGATGACGGTCGAGCCCGAAGAGCTCCTGCACCCGGATGCTGACCGTGGGCTCGGCCCGCGCATAGTCGATGGCGATGCGGCTCCCGAGGGGCGAGGTGAAGGCGGCCGGCGCCGTCCGCTCGATCTCCGTCAGCGTCTCGTGGCCGATATGGTGCCGCAGCGCGGTGTCGAGCGTGGGCGGCGGGATCTCCTGCAGCGTCGCCTCGCCGGCGAGAAAGGGGAGCAGCCAATCATCGAGCGCCGCCAGAAGCGCCGTGTCGGAGAGATCGGGCCAGGAATTGCCGGGCGAACCGCCGGCCCGAGCGGTGAGCCAAGCCGCCCGGGCGCGCAGGCTGAGGGCCGCAGGCGGCCAGGGCAGCCGGTCGACCCCAAGATCGCGCACACCGTCGCATAGCGCCCGCGCCACGGCATCGGGTGGCGCACCCGCCCAGCGGCGACGGGCGAGGACGAGAGCGCCGAAGCGCTCCCGCTCCTCCGCGGTGACCCGTCGCTCGCGGCGGGACCATTGGGCGACGCGCTCCCAGGCGATGGCATCGCCATGCCGGGCCCGCAAGCTCGCCTCGTCCAGCGCCGCGGCGCCGCGAATGCGCGCCTCGCGGCCGTCATCCGCAGCGTCCCAGGCCACGATGAGCCGAAGCGCGCCCATCGCCTCACCAGCGTCGAAGGCCGCGCCACGGCCCTGGGAGAGGAGGTATCGTGGCGCCTCGCCCGGACGACGCAGGCCGATACGGTCCGGATAGGCGAGGCTCAGGAGATCGCCCGCTGCCGCCGGATCGGCCGGCACGGTGCGCGGCGGCAGACCGGCGGCGCGCGCAAGACGCTCGGCCTCCGCGAGAATGGCGTCGAGCGCGGGTCGGGAGGCTCCATCCCGCACCGCCCGGGCCGGATGCGCCAGGGCGTCGAGCCGGCGGGCGATATCCGCCCCACCCCGCCCGCCCAGCGGGTTCCGCGCAGCGACGAGGGCTGCCAACCGGCAGGCGAGCGCGCCCGGCCCCGGCGCCTCTTCCGTCGCGCTCAGGATCATGTGGGCGAGGCGGGGATGGGCCGGAAAGCGCGCCATGGCGCGGCCATGCGCGGTGATGGAGCCGGGTGTGCCCTCTTCCTCGCGCGGCGGGGCCAGCGCGCCGAGGGCCGCAAGCAGATGCCGCGCCTCGGCGAGCGCCCGTGCAGGCGGTTGGTCTGCGAAGGCGAGCTCTGCCGGGTCCTCCGTACCCCATGCGGCAAGGTCGAGGGCCAGGGGTGCGAGATCGGTGGTCAGGATCTCGGGCGGGGCGAAGGCGGGCAGCGCTCCCTCCTCAGCCTTCGCCCAGAGCCTGTAGCAGACCCCCGGCCCGAGGCGGCCGGCGCGCCCGCGCCGCTGCTCCGCTTCTGCGCGCGAGACGGGAACGGTCACGAGCCTTGAGAGCCCGGTGCCGGGATCGGTCTCGGCCCGCCGCGCGCGGCCGCCATCGACGACGATGCGCACGCCTTCCACGGTGAGCGATGTCTCGGCGATCGCGGTTGCCAGGACCACGCGGCGACGCGCCTCTCCATCGGCCGAAAGCGCCCGCCGCTGCTCGGCGAAGGGCAGGCTGCCATGGAGGGGGACCACGGGGGTGTGCGGCAGACGGTTCGCCAGCCGCGCGGCGGTGCGGGCGATCTCACCGACGCCCGGGAGGAAAGCGAGGAGATCGCCCTCCCCGGTTTCATCCACGGCCCGGACGATAAGATCGGCCATCCGATCCTCGAAGCGCGCGCCGCTGCCCGAACCCGGCCGGTCGAGCCAGCGCGTCTCGACAGGGTGGCGCCTGCCGGCGCTCTCGATCACGGGCGCGCCACCGAGAAGCGCGGAGAAGCGCGCGGTCTCGAGCGTGGCGGACATGGCGAGGAGGCGGAGATCCGGGCGCAGGGCCTCCTGCACCTCGCGAGCGAGGGCGAGGCCCAGATCCGCGTGGATCGAGCGCTCATGCACCTCGTCGAAAACGATGGCGGCGATGCCCGGCAGCTCAGGGTCGGCCTGCAGGAGGCGGGTGAGAATACCTTCGGTCACCACCTCGATGCGCGTGTCGCGCGAGACCTGCGTCTCCCCGCGAATGCGCCAGCCGGCGAAGCCGCCCGCCCGGTCACCCGCCTCCTCGGCGATGCGCTCGGCCGCCGCCCGGGCGGCAACACGGCGTGGCTCCAGCATCAGGATGCGCCCGCCGGACGCCCATGGGGCGCGTGCCAAGGCTGGGGGCACGCGCGTGGTCTTTCCGGCTCCGGGCGGTGCGGCGAGAACGGCGGCGTTGCCAAGTTCCAGCGCTTCAAGAAGCGCCGGCAGGGCATCGTCGATCGGCAGAGGAGGCTGGGGTGCGCTCATGGCCCCCGCATCGCGGAGGCCGGCGCAGCGGTCAAGCCGGGGCGGCGGCCCCGGCCTCGGCGGATCAGAGAGCGTCCTCGATCCAGCCGGCGATGCCGCGCTTGCTGTCGGCACCCACCTTCTTCTCGACAACCTCGCCGCCGCGGAACATCAGCAGCGTGGGGATACCGCGAATGCCGTAGCGCGAGGGCGTGTTCGGGTTCTCATCGATGTTGATCTTGGCGACGCGGATCTTGCCATCGAGCTCGCCCGCAATCTCCTCGAGCGCCGGGCCGATCTGCTTGCAGGGGCCGCACCACTCCGCCCAGAAATCCACCACCACCGGAATGTCCGACTGCAGGACGTCGCTCTCGAAGCTCTGGTCGCTCACGCTCATGGTCGACATGGTCTCTTCCCTTTCGCTGCGTCCGATTTCGGGGCTGTTTGTGGGCCCTGATTCGTGCCGAGGCGTTGCCATCGGCCCGGACGGCCGTGTTTTCCGAAGAGCGAAGGTATGGCGGCGCGCGAGGACGATCAAGCGGCGCTGTGCCGTTGCGCCTTGATGGCGGCATCAAAGGCGGCTTGCGCGTGGCGGGGGTTGACGGTGTCGAGCCGCGGAATGGCGGTCCAGAGAAGCGCGAGCGTGACCGGGCGGTCAGGGTAGATCCGGGCCAGCGCCGCGCCATAGGCGCCAAGTTGGGCGAGGTAGCCTGTCGGAATGTTCTCGGGCGCCGGCGGGCGCGCGTCGGTCTTGTAGTCGATCGCCTTCACCCCGCCGGGGGCGATGATCAACCGGTCGATGCGGCCGAGGAACAGAGGCGGCTGGTCCTCGTCGGCGCCGAACGGGCCGCCGATGCTGGCCTCCGCGATGCTGCCGGGGGCGAAGACGCTGTCGACAAACGGGGCGGCGAGCACCTGCATGGCCTCCTTGAGCGCCGCCGCCCGGTCCGCGTCGTCAAGCATCGGCATCGCCTCCGAAAGAAGCTGCGTGCCCGCTGCCTCCCGTACCGCCGCGGGCAGGGACGGCAGGTGTTCGAGGAGGTGGTGCACCGCGACGCCATGGCGGAGTGCCGCTTCGCGCGCTCGCGGAGCGGCCGGAGACGAGGACGTGTCGGCAGGGTCTGCCGAGGCGACGAGATCGTCCGGCGCGAGGGCCGAGGGCGTGATCCGGAGGCGGCGGGGTTCGTCCGCCGCGCGGCAGAGCCAGAGCGGCGGGGATGCCACGCGTTCGTCCTCACCCGCCGCACTCCCGGAAGCGGGGGTGTCGGTCGCGGCTTGGCGAGGCGGGTCGGCCCCGATCCGCCAGGCTTCCGGCACCCCTTCCGGGGGCTCGATGGGGCGGGCATCCGGGTGGCCGGCAACCGCCCGTTCGGCCATGCGATACCAGATGGCAGCGTCGGCGGCGCCCTTGGTGCCGAGCGGGGCCGCCGGGTCTCCGACCGTGCTTTCGGAGGGCGAGCCCGCACCGCAAATGAGGAGCCGGCTCTCGGCGCGGGTGAGCGCCACGTAGAGGAGGCGCTTGAACTCGGCGGTCTCCCGCGCCTGTGCGGCGTCCCGTGCCTTGCGGGCCAGCGCGTCGTCCCGGCCCTTGCCCTCGACCCAGAGCATCAGATCCGGGGCGTTGCCCGCCCCGCGGACGGGCAGCAGCGTGGGCCGGCCGGGCCCACCGCCGCCGGGTTTGCCGAGCGTGTCGGGCAAAACCACGATCGGCGCCTCCAGGCCCTTGGCGCCGTGCACGGTCATCACCCGCACCTCGCCGCCCGCCTCGCCCATCTGCCGCTTCGCCTCCAGCGCGCCGGTCTCCACCCAGTCGATGAACCCGGCGAGGCTCGGCGCGGCCTCCGCCTCGTAGGCGAGGGACTGGGTCAGGAGCTCGTCGATCGCATCCTCAGCCTCGCCGCCGAGGCGGGTCAGCAGGCGCGCACGTCCATCATGCCGGGTGAGCAACCGTTCGAGGAGCTCGTAGGGACGGGCGAAATCAGCGGCGGCCTCGATATCGCGGAGGAGCCTTGCCGCGCGCGGGTAGGTCGCTTCTGCTGCGAGAAGACGGCGCCAGAGCCGCTCCCCGGGTTCGCGCCCATGCGCGAGATCGAAGAGGCCCGCTTCGGAAACACCGCCGAGCGGGGAACGCAGGAGGCAAGCGAGCGCTAGGTCATCGTCCCGATTGGCGGCAACCTTGAGGGCGGCCAGTAGGTCCTGAACCGCCAGTTCCTCGACCAGCGTGATCCGGTCCGCGCCGGCCACGGGCACACCCTCGGCCTTGAGGCGGCGGACGAGCGTGTGGAAGAGGAGGCCGCGGCGGCGCACGAGCACCAGCACATCCCCCGGCGCCACCGCCCGCGCATTGCCGGGCTCCCGACCCGGCAGCATGTCCTCCCGGATCATCCGGGCAATCTCGGCCGCCACGCGATGGGCAAGCCTGATCTCTGCACGGCCGGGGTTGGGGCGATCCACCGGCTCCCACCACTCGGTCTCCTGCTCCGCCTTCTCACCGGGGATCGCGGCCCAGAAGTCGATGGTGGCTGGCGCTTCCGCGTGATGGGCCACGTGCCGCGGCGCCTGACCGTCTGAGACGAGACCCGCCGCAGCCTCGCCGGCGAAGACCCGGTCGACGAAGGCAAGAATGCCGGGGGCGGAGCGGAAGGACCGTTCGAGCGCAGGCTCGGCAAGGCTGCCATGTGGGGCGAAAGCGGATCGGAAACCCGCCCGCCTCTCCGCAAAGACAGCAGGATCCGCCCCCTGGAACGAGTAGATCGACTGCTTCTCGTCACCGACGGCGAAGAGCGTGCGGGTGGCATCGCGCGCGCTCTCGCCTGCGTGGAACTCGGCGGCAATCGCGGCGATCACGGCCCATTGCTCGGGGCTCGTGTCC
>JBCBHB010000197.1:0-5595 GCA_038526025.1 Pseudomonadota bacterium | reverse complement strand
CTTCTCATCCATGTCTGCATATTTTTCCGGATCGAGTTCCTTCAGATCCGTCATCACAGCCGAGAGCATACGCTCGACGCCAACGGAACGAACCTTCCAATGCTGTAGATCGTCGCTTTCGCGGCCGTAGGGGTTCTCAATCGCCTTCTGAAACATATGATCGGCAAACTTCGCAATGCGATGGGTCGAACCACCATCATTTTGAGAGTTTTGAACTCCGATATTTATGTTTCTCTTCGTCAGGATCTTATCGATTTCCTTGAGATCGCTTAACTTCAGGTAAGATCCGGCAGCATCCTTGCCCATTGCCTTCATAATAAAATCGCCGACGGGTAGGTTATTGACTCTCTTACTGCCGAATTCATCGTTGATGGCATTCTTCACGACATCGATCGCTTGCCGACGCTCCTGCGCCTTGGTCTTCTGCTTGCGAAACGGATTCGACCAGCGGCGCGTACGGAGGCCCTTGACCATGTCGAACCGCAGCTTCGCCGAAGGCTTCGGAAGGAAGTCGGACTGATGATGTGCGTCCTCGGCATAGAGCTTTGCGCGCATCGCCGTGTAGGTCATGTTTTGCGTGATCTTGTCGCTCATCGCTCATCTCCTCTCGCGTGCCGAGACGTGCAGCTTCGCAGAATTTTTTCGTCAGACTCGAATGATTGGCGGACCATCTTCGTCCGAAACGGCGCTTGACTGGGTCTCTTCGTCGTCGCTTTCGCTCCGCCCTGTCGCGACCAAGGCCCTCAGGCCGACCGCGGCCTGCGCAAAACTGGCGATGGCGTTCTGGAGATCCACCGATGTGAGCTCGTAGAGCACGACGTCCTGAAGGAGGACGAACTCTCCGGAGTCCGGGTCTCGCGCAATGCGCGCGCCAGCGGTGTCTTGCCAGCCGAGGTTCAGGGCCAGCATGTCCATGCAAACGCTGTGGAGCACGTCTTCTGGAGGGCTGCCAATCTCAGCGGAAAAGACAAGCTTTCCGTTCGTGCCGTCATGGTAGAGCTCGACCCCATAGTCACCGTCTTCGTCCAGCACGACGAACCAGGCGTCGTCTTCCTCGATCCCGGAAATCTCAACCACGTCGAGCTTGGGCCCGACCTCGGACAGCATGTTGCTCACGTCTTCGTAGTTTAGCACTGCCACTCTCCATGCTTCCGTACCCACCGCGCGAGCGAGATCTCTCGTCTTCGGCGCATCCAATTATTGGCGGGCGCTCAGTAGATCTGTGTGGAAAGTAGTTTGGCGAACAGAGGTAGGAGCGTGTCAACGATCACAGACGAATCGAAATTTGTTTTCTTTGCACTCAACTTGTACCTAGTGCGGGTGGCAGTCCCGATCAGGCCATGGGCTCGACCTGGCGGAGCGGGTGCTCAGCGGAGCGCGGACTCGAGCGCAGCGGCTGCGCGAAAGATCGTCTCCTCGCCCCAGCGTGCGCCCACGAGCTGCGCCCCCACAGGCCGGCCATCCGGCGTAAGGCCGCAGGGCAGCGAGATGGCCGGGTGACCGGTGACACAGGTCGGGGCGGTGTTAGGCAGCATCGAGAACGCGGCCGCAATGGTCTCCTCACGGCTCGCCCCGGCCGGGGGCAGCGGTTGGGCGGCCATCGGTGTCGTCGGCATCAGCAGCAGGTCGTACTCGGCGAGAGCGGCGTCGTAGGCCGCCGTGAGTGCGCGGTTCAGGTTCTGCGCACGTCCGTAGTACCGCCCGCGGTGGCGCGAGCTCATATAGTGGCCCATCAGGATGCCGAGCTTCAGGGTTTCGGAGAGCTCGTCCGCGCGGTCGCGCCAACGGGCATGGGCATCGAGCAGGCTCTCGAGGAAGACGCCCTTCATGTTCGTGCCATAGGCGTTCTGGCGCATCATGAGCTCGGTGGCGCCCTCGAGGAAAATCGGCGTCCAGATCGCGGCGCCAACGGAGTGGAGGGGCATCGAGAGATCGGAGACATGCGCGCCGAGGCGCTTCAGCGTCTCCGCTGTCTCGCGCACGCGGCTGCTCACCGCTTGTTCCGCCCCGGGCATCGAAAGGCTCTCGGTCACGACAGCGATGCGCAGGCCGGCAATCCCGCGGGAGAGCGACTGCACGTAGCGGCCATCGCCGTGCTTGTGGGGCAGGTCGGTCTGCCGCGGATCGAGACCGTCGGGCCCCGCCATCGCGTCCAGCATCAGCGCATTGTCGGCGACGGTGCGGGTGATGGGGCCGGCATGGTCGACCGTCAGCTCCACCGCAAAGATGCCGGTATAGGGCACGAGGCCATGGGTCGGCTTGAGCCCGACGACACCGCAGAAGGATGCAGGGATGCGGATCGAGCCGCCCTGGTCCCCACCCGTCGCCATGTCGACGATGCCGGCGGCAACCAGCGCCGTGGAGCCCGAGGAGGAGCCGCCGGCGTTGTGGCCCGGCACGGCGGGGTTCTCGACCGGTCCGGGCACGCTGGTGTGGCTGCCGCCGGAGGCGCAGTAGTACTCGCAGACAGCCTTGCCCCTTATCTCCGCCCCCGCATCGAGCAGGCGCGTGACGATCGTGGCGTCGATCTCGGGCACGTAGCCTTCGAGGATCGAGGCGCCGTTCTGCATGGCGAGGCCTGCGACGCAGACATTGTCCTTGATCGCGACGGTCTTGCCCATGAGCGGCCCGCGCTTGGCACCCTGAATGGTGCTGAGGACAGCCCAGGCACCATAGGGGTTCTCGCTGGGCTCCGGCCGGTGGCCGGGCGTGCGCGGGTAGCGGACTTCCGGCAGCTGCTCGACCATCGCATCCACGATGTCGTAGCTGTCGAACAGGCCCTGCATCAGGCCGAGGAAGCTCTCTGCATCCGCATCCGAGAGGCTCAGGCCAAGCTCCGCCCCGGCTTCGCGGATCTCGCCCGGGCCGGGGCGACGGATCGTCATGGCGCGCTCACATCGTCTTCCAGTCGCCCGCCGCTTCGAAGGCGGCGGCGGCCTGGTAGATCGTGCTCTCGCCCCAATGGCGGCCGACGAGCATGGCGCCGGCGGGCAGGCCGTCCTCCATCGCGCAGGGGATGTTCATCGCAGGGTGGCCGGTCACGTCGAAGGGTGCCGTGTTCTCCAGCGGCTCGAAGGCGCGCTGCAGGATCTCGGCGAGCGGCGCCTCCGGGCCGGGCAGGGGTGTCGCGCGCATCGGTGTGGTCGGCATCAGCAGCAGGTCGTAGGCGCCGAGCATCTGGTCGTAAGCCGCCCGCAGGCGGCGCGCGATATTCTGGGCCTTGGCGTAGTAATGCCCGCGATGGTGGCGCTGGAAGTACTCGCCGGTGAACATCGTGATTTTGAGGCTATCGGAGAGTTCATCGGCCCGGGCGCGCCAGTTCGCGTGGGCGTCGAGGAGGGAGGTGGTGTAGAGCCCCTCCCACCCTGTGCCCATGCCGTTGCCCTTCATCATCTGGTTGGTCGAGCCCTCGGCGGCGATGGGCAGCCAGATCGCCATCGCCTTGTTGTGCATGGGGATCGAGACCTCATCGACCGTGGCGCCGAGGCTGCGGAAGGTCTCGCCCGCGCGGCGCACGGCGGCGTCGACCACCGCCTCGCTCTCCGGCCGGCCGAAGCCTTCGCGCAATATGGCGATCCGCAGGCCCTGCGCGCCGCGGCCGAGGGCCGCCGTATAGGCATCGGGCTTCGGGGCGTACTGGCGGGGATCGAGCCCGTCGGCCCCGGCGATGACCTCGAGAAGGAGCGCGTTGTCCGCCACCGTCTGCGTCATCGGCCCGGTATGGTCGATGGTGTTCTCGATGGGCATGACGCCTGTGTAGGGCACCAGCCCATGCGTCGCCTTCATGCCGTAGATGCCGCAGAAGCTGGCGGGCATGCGGATCGAGCCGCCCTGGTCGCCGCCGATGGCCATATCGACTTCACGCGCACCCACGACAGCGCCGGACCCGGAGGATGAGCCACCCGCCGAGAAGCCGCGCTTGTGCGGGTTATGGGTGTGGCCGGTGGAGTTCGTATGGCTGCCGGAGGAGAGACAGAAGTGCTCGCAATGCACCTTGCCCTTGATGGTGCCGCCGGCTTCCAGGATGCGGGTGACGATGGTGGCGTCGAGATCCGGCGTGTAGCCCTTCAGCGTCGAGGCGCCGTTCATCATGGGCACGCCCGCAAGGCACACATTGTCCTTCAACGCGATGGTCTTGCCCGCCAGCGGGCCGCGCGGTGCGCCCTGGACGTCGACCTTCACATACCAGGCGTGGAGCGGGTCCTCCTCCGCCGTTGGGCGATGCCCGGCGGTGCGCGGGAACTCGACCGTCGGCAGGTTGTCGGGCATCGCGTCCAGCGTGTCGTAGTGCTTCATGGAGCTCTCCATGAGTCCCAGGAACTCCGCGATCCGCTCGTCCGAGAGGTGCATGCCGAAGTCCTCGACGATGCCCTTGAGCTGGCTGAAGGTGGGGCGCTGGACGGTCATGCGGGCGAGCCTTTCGGTCATCGAGGCAGGGGGGAGGGTTGGTGCTGCGGCGGAGACCGGTTTTGGGCCGCCGGAGGGCGCGGGCGCGCTATCCTTCGGGACTGCGATTACCGGCGAACCTGCATCCTTGGGCGCACCGTTGCCGCTGGTGAACCCTGTGAACTCGTCGATCAGGGCGCTGTCCATGTTGTGCCCGCCGATCTCGCCCTTCACCTGGCCCTTCTGGAGCACGAGCACCCGGTCCGAGAGCGAGGTGATGAATTCGAGGTTCTGTTCGACCAGCAGGATCGAGAGGCCGCGAACGCGGGCAAGCTCCTCGAGTTTTTCCTCGATCATATCGACGATGGAGGGCTGGATCCCCTCGGTCGGCTCGTCGAGCAGCACGAGATCGGGGGCGGAGATGAGGCAGCGGGCGAGCGCGAGGAGCTGCTGTTCGCCGCCTGAGAGCGCGCCGCCCTGGCGCTCCAGCAGCCGTTCGAGCTGCGGAAACTCCTCGAGCACGCTCTCGATAGCCGCCTTCTCGTCCGCGACGCCATGGCTGGCCACGCCCATGCGCAGATTGTCGAGCACCGAGAGGCTGGGGAAGATGCCGCGGCCCTGCGGCACATAGCCGATGCCGAGACGGGAGCGGGCATGGGGCGCCTCGCGGGTGATGTCGATCCCGTCGAACTCGATCGTGCCGCCAGTCGCTTTCACGATCCCCATCACGGTCTTCAGGAGCGTGCTTTTCCCCATGCCGTTATGGCCGAGGATGCCGACGATCTGGCCCTCGCCGACGGTAAGGTCCACGCCCTGGAGCACGGGCACGCGCCCATAGCCCGCGCGCAGGCCGCGAACGGAGAGGATCTCGGCCGGGGCCGGCCCCTCGATCTGCTCGGCCGCGATCAATGTTTGTGTCCCAGGTAGACGTCGCGCACGGTCTGGTCGGCCGACACCTCGTCCATGCTGCCCTCCATGAGCACGGCGCCGCGGTGGAACACCGTAACGCGTGCCGCGATGGCCCGGATGAAGTTCATGTCGTGCTCCACAACGATCATGCTGGTCGTGCGGTTGAGCTCGCGGATCAGCTCGGCGGTGAACACCGTCTCTTCGTCGGTCATGCCGGCGGCCGGTTCGTCGAGCAGGACGAGCCACGGTGGGTAGCCTCGCCCATGGTCAGCGCCAGTGGGTCGAACTCGGGATGGTGAT
>JBCBHB010000196.1:0-5607 GCA_038526025.1 Pseudomonadota bacterium | reverse complement strand
TAGCGCTTGTGCGCGATCTGGCGGACCATCTTGAAGGCCTTCTCGTTCGCCTCGGAGCCGCTGTTGGAATAGTAGACGCGGCTCATGCCCGGCATCTTGGCGATCAGCTTCTCGGCGAAGAGCGCGTGCGGCACGGAGCCGAGCGCGTTCGCAAAGAAGTTCATCTTCACCAGCTGGTCGCGCACCGCATCGGCGATGCGCTCGCGCCCGTAGCCCACATTCACGGTCCACACACCGCCGGAGACGCAGTCCAGATGCTCCTTGCCGTGCTGGTCCCAGACGCGCGTGCCCTTGCCCTCGACGATGATGCGCGGGTCCGAGGTCTCCAGCGCCTTGTGCTGGAAGAGCTGATGCCAGACATGGGCCTTGTCGGCCTCGACGACGTGGCTGAGGTCGTTCTGCGTCAGCGTGACATTCATCGCGTCTCTCCTGTCTGGGCCCGTTCGGAGCACGGGGGCGGGCGCTTCGGCGCCGCGCGGCGGTTGTTCGGTGCAACTG
Source organism: Pseudomonadota bacterium (assembly GCA_038526025.1). Classification (GTDB taxonomy): domain Bacteria; phylum Pseudomonadota; class Alphaproteobacteria; order Rhodobacterales; family Rhodobacteraceae; genus Thermohalobaculum. Next base: position 5,109 of record JBCBHB010000196.1, on the reverse strand, counting down.
CTCCAGGCAGCGCAAGCCTCGCTATCATCACGAAGCCGCGGCGCTGCATAGGGCCAGCACTATTCCCGCGATATGACCAGATCGTCCGGCACCGTGGCAAGAGCCTTGGCCGCTTCGCCGTTCAGGATTTCACGAAGAGCCGGCGCGGCACATTGGCGAGGCATTCCGGCGCCCCGTCGGTCACGGCAAAGCTCTCGGTCAGCTCGAAGCCCCAGCCGCCCTGCCAGAGCCCGGTCATGAAATGGAAGGTCATGCCCGGCTCCAGCACCGTCGTGTCTCCGGGCCGGAGCGACATGGTGCGCTCGCCCCAGTCCGGCGGGTAGGAGAGGCCGATGGGATAGCCCGTGCGGCTGTCCTTCGTGATGCCGTGGCGGGCGAGGACGCCGAAGAAGGCGCCGGCCACATCCTGGCAGCGGTTGCCGGGGCGGGCCTGTTCGAGCCCGGCCTCCAACCCCTCCAGCACCGCTTTCTCCGCCTCGAGGAACTCGGGCGTCGGCGTGCCGAGGAAGAGGGTGCGGGCGAGCGGGCAGTGATAGCGCCGGTGCACGCCGGCCACCTCGAAGCAGGTGCCTTCGCCGGTGCGAAGCGGCCGGTCGTCCCAGGTGAGATGCGGCGCCGCGGCGTCCGATCCCGAGGGCAGGAGGGGGACGATGGCCGGATAGTCCCCGCCGCAGCCCGCCGTCTCGTGAAAGCGCAGCGAGGCGTCGTAGATGTCGGCGACGAGATCGCATTTCCTGAGCCCCGGCTCGGCGCGCTCGAGGATGCGCTCCATGATCCGCTCGGTGAACCTGGCAGCGGTGCGCATATAGCTCAGCTCCTGCGGGCTCTTCACCGCGCGCTGCCAGTTCACCAGGCCCGTCGCGTCCTCAAAGCGCGCATCGGGCAGCCCGGCGGCGAGGCTTTGGTACGCTTTCGCGGTGAACCAGTAATTGTCCATTTCCACGCCGATGCGCGCCGTGGCCAGGCCATGGCCGGCGAGATGGGCGGTGAGGTACTCCATCGGATGCGCGTCGGGGTTCTGGACATAGGTGTCCGGGTAGCCCAGCACCCGCTCGTCGCTCATCCAGACCGTGCGGTACGCCCCCTCCGTATCCTGCATCCGCCCATACCAGAGCGGCGGGTCCGAAAGGCCCAGCACCACGCATTGGTGCACGTAGAACGACCATCCGTCGTAGCCGGTCAGCCAGGCCATGTTGGAAGGATCCGAGACGATCAGAAGCTCGATCCCCGCCGCCTCCATGGCGGTGCGGGTTTTCGCGAGGCGGGCGTCGTACTCCGCTCTGTCGAAGGCAGGGTTGGCGTTGGGCATGGGTGTTTCCTCGGCTGAGCGGGTCGCGTCAGCATGGGAGCGGAGAGCGGCCGCCCGCAAGCCCGCCGTTCTCAGCGCTCGAAGAGTCTCGGCGCGAGGGCGCCAGGCTCGCCGATCACGCGGGCGGCCAGCGCCATGGCGCGGTGGACCGCTTCCTCGAGCGATGTGTCTGTCGCGAGGGCGGCGAGGAAGGCGGCGTCGAAACTGTCCCCCGCCGCGGTACTGTCGACGACTTCCGTTACCGGCTCCGGCGCGAACCGCTGCATGGCCGCCCCCACCCGAAGCGTCAGCGGTCCTGAGCCGTTCTTCACAGCGACAATCCGGGCGCCAAGCTCCGCGTAGCGCGCCGCCGTGGCTTCGGGGGAGCCGTCGCCGAACAGGCCCTCCTCCTCGTCGAAGGACGGGAGGACGATGCTGGCGACCGATGCGCCGAGCGTGAGACCCGCCCGCATCTCCGCGGCGTCGCGCCAGAGGCGGGGTCGGAGATTGGTGTCGAAGGCCACCTCCGCGCCCCTGGCCCGCGCCTTGGCCAGCGCCTGGCAGAGCCGCTCCCGCCCCGCCTGCGGCAGGATGGCGAGGGTGATGCCCGAGAAGAACAGGATGTCCCGGCCGGCGAGCACTTGCTCCAGCCAGGCCGGATCGTCCGCCAACGCACGGGCCGCCGCCTCGCCGCGCCAATAGGCGAAGCTGCGTTCGCCCGCATCGAGTGTGATCATGTAGAGCCCGACGGTTCGGCCTTGGAGGCGGCGCACGCTGCCGGTCTCCAGCCCCTCACGCGTCATGAAGGCGAGCATCTCCGCGGAGATCGCATCGTCCCCCACCGCGCTGGTATACCCCACCTCCCAGTCCGCGGGCAGGAGGCGGCGCGCATACCAGGCGGTGTTGAACGTGTCTCCGGCATAGCCCATGCGGAAGAGCCCGCCCGGCGCCGGCGCCATCTCCACCATGCACTCACCGATGGCGAGGAAACGCTTCATCGTCGCCGGCTCACGAGGGCGCGAACTCCAGCTGGACCTTCATGGCGCGGGACCGGTCCGCCGCCGTCTCGAAGGCTTCGGCGAAGGCTGTGAGCGGGAAGGTATGGGTGAGGAGGGGCGCCACGTCTATCAGCCCCCGCTGCATGAGCGAGACGGCTGTGGCGAACTCGGGATGGAAGCGGAAGGAGCCGCGGAGATCGAGCTCCTTTGCCGTGATCCGCATCATCGGCAGGCTCATATCGCCCGAGAGGCCCAGCTGCACAATCACGCCCCGCGGGCGCAGCGCCTCGATCCCGGAGGCGAGCGCGGCCGGCGCACCGGAGCATTCGAGCAGCACATCCACGCTGCCCTTGCCTGCACTGTCGGCCGCCAGCGCGTCGGGCTCCGAGAGCGCGTTGTGCGTCCGGTCCGCCCCCGCCCGCTGCCCGAAGGGCAGCACGGCATCGGCGATGTCCGTCGCGATGATCTCGCCGGCGCCGGCCCGCCGGGCCGCAAGAATGGAGAGCACGCCGATGGGCCCGCAGCCGGTGACCAGAACGCGCTTGCCCAGCATCGGCCCCGCGCGGCCGACGGCATGGAGGCAGACGGCCAGCGGCTCGGCCATCGCCGCCTCCGCCGGGCTCAGGCCCTCGGCGCGCACGCACTGCCAGGCCTCGGCCACCAGGTGCTCCCGGAAGGCGCCCTGGATATGGGGGAAGGGCATGGCCGAGCCATAGAACGCCATGTTCTCGCAGTGGTTGGGCAGCCCGTCGCGGCAGAACCGGCAATGGCCGCAGGGGCGGGAGGGCGAGACGGCGACGAGATCGCCTTCGGCAAGCCCCGTCACGCCCTCGCCCAGCGCTTCCACATAGCCCGCCACCTCATGGCCCAGGATCATCGGCTCGCGGAGCCTTACCGCGCCGAAGCCGCCATGGAGGTAGTAGTGCAGATCCGAGCCGCAGATGCCGCCGCGCGCCATGCGGACCAGCACCTGTCCCGGACCGGGCGCACCGGCCGCGCAGTCACCAAGCCGCAGCGCGCGCGCAGCGTCCGCATAGAGCGCTTTCATGGCGTCCTCCCGAGGCCCGTGCTGGACGCGACCCTCTGGCGGGGCGCTTGCATCGACGTACAGATGGTATACCATTCCAAGATGCGGCAGCAAGGCGTGCGTCCCGGCAGAGGACGCGCCGGCGCCGCGGTCTGGGAGGACCGGCATGCAGCTCTTTGATCTCACGGGGCGCACGGCGCTCGTCACCGGCTCGTCCGGCGGTATCGGTTACACGCTGGCCCAGGGGCTGGCCAGCGCCGGGGCCCGCATCGTGGTAAACGGGCGGAACACCGAGAAACTCGGTGCGGCCGCTGCAAGCTTGCGCGAGGCGGGCTGCGACGTGACCGAGCTGCCCTTCGATGTGACGGATGTGGGCGTCGTGCGCGCGGCCATCGACGGGTTCGAGGCGGATCACGGACCCATCGACATCCTCGTCAACAATGCCGGCATGACCCATCGCGCCCCGCTCGAGGACTTTCCGCCCGAGATGTTCGACCGGATCATGCGTACGAACGTGCACTCGATCTTCCATGTCTCCCAGGCAGTGGCGCGGCACATGATCCCGCGCGGCAGGGGCAAGATGATCAACATCGCGAGCGTGCAGACCGCGCTCTCCCGCCCCGGCATCGCACCCTACTGTGCGTCGAAGGGCGCCGTCGCGAACCTGACCAAGGGCATGGCGACCGACTGGGCGCCCAAGGGCCTCAACTGCAACGCCATCGCGCCCGGATACTTCGAGACCGAGCTGACGGCGGCACTGGTGGCGGACGCCGAGTTCACCGCCTGGATCGGCAGGCGCACACCCGCGGGGCGCTGGGGAAAGGTGGAGGAGTTGATCGGCGCCGCGATCTTTCTCAGCGCCGACGCGTCGGGTTTCGTGCATGGCCAGACGCTCTTCGTCGATGGCGGGATGACATCATGCCTCTGACCCCCGAGCAGAAAGCCTTCTACGCCGAGAACGGCTACCTCATGGTTGAGAACGCGTTGGCGCCGGACGAGCTCTCCCGGCTCCAGGCGATCACCGCCGGGCTGATCGAGGAGAGCCGGAACGTCACGGAGAGCGACGAACGCTTCGATCTCGAAGCCGGCCACAGCGCGGCCAGCCCGCGGCTCTCCCGCATCAAGCTGCCGCACAAGCAGGACCCGTTCTTCTGGGAGATCATCAAGAACTCCGGCGTCACCGAGGTGCTGAACGATCTCCTCGGCCCGAACACCACGCTCCTTACCGCCAAGCTCAACACCAAGGCGCCCGGTGGCGGGGCGGCGGTGGAGTGGCATCAGGACTGGGCCTTCTATCCGCATACGAACGACAGCCTGCTCGCCTTCGGGGTGATGCTGGAGGATGTGACGCCGGAGAACGGGCCGCTGATGGTCATACCCGGCAGCCATCGCGGCCCGCTCCTCAGCCATCATGCCAATGGCGTCTTCTGCGGCGCGGTGAGCCCGGACGACCCTGAGTTCGAGGTCGAGAAGGCGGTGACGCTCACGGGCAAGGCAGGGTCGATGACCGTGCACCATGCTCGAACGCTCCATGGCTCCGCGCCGAACATGAGCGACCGGGCGCGTATGATCCTGTTCTACGAATGCGCGGCCGCGGATGCCTGGCCGCTGCTCGGCTCGTCCTCCTACTTCCACGCCCTCGGCCAGCGAAAGTTCTGGGACGATCTTCAGGAGCGGATGATCACCGGCGAACCCGTGCTGGAACCCCGCTTCGCGGATGTGCCGGTGCGCATGCCGCTCCCGCCCGCATCCGATACGTCGTCCATCTTCCAGATCCAGAAGTCGGGCGGTGCCCG
>JBCBHB010000195.1:0-5641 GCA_038526025.1 Pseudomonadota bacterium | reverse complement strand
AGGCGGCGAGCGATCTGACGGCGACGGAGGACGCCCTCGAGGCGCTGTTCGTGACAACCGCGCGGATCTCGGCGCTGACGCTGACGAACTTCATCCGATGACCCTCTCCGCGCCACACACCCTGCTGACCAGGGCGATACGCGGCCTCCTCCTGCCGGCGGTCGCGCTGCTTGCCGCCATTCTTCCCCAGCCCGCCGGCGCAAACCCGCGGATCAAGGACCTGGTCGAGATCGAGGGGGTGCGGGGAAACGACCTGGTAGGCTACGGCCTCGTGGTCGGGCTGGACGGCACGGGGGACGGTATCCGGAACGCGCCCTTCACCGAGGAGGCGCTGCAGAACCTCCTCGAGCGTCTCGGCATCAATGTCTCTGGCGAGGACTTTCGGACCCGGAACGTCGCGGCCGTCATCGTCACGGCGACGTTGCCGCCCTTCGCCCGCGCCGGCAGCCGCATCGATGTAGGCGTCGCCGCGATCGGCGATGCCGCCAGCCTGCTCGGCGGCACGTTGGTGATGACCCCGCTCAACGCGGCGGATGGCGCCATCTACGCGGTGGCTCAGGGTCCCATCCTTGCCAGTGGTTTCGGGGCTGCAGGGGCCGCCGCCCTAGAGGTCACCGGGGTGCCGACGGCGGGGAGCATCCCGGGCGGTGCGCGCGTGGAACGTGAAGTACCCTTCGCCTTCGAGACCGTGCGCGAGCTCCGCCTCGCACTGCGGGACCCCGATTTCACCACCGCGGCACGCATCGCAGCCCGTATCAACGCCGCGCTCGACGGCAGCCCGGCCTCGAGCGACGATCCGGGCACGGTGCGCGTGGCCCTTGCCGGCACGGGCATGCCCCCAGCCGCCGCGGTGGCGCGGATCGAGAACCTCACCGTCGCCCCGGCCGCCCGGGCGCGCGTGGTGGTCGATCAGCGCTCCGGCACGATCGTGCTTGGCGCGGAGGTCAAGATCAGCCGGGTCGCGGTCAGCCAAGGCAACCTGACCATTCGCGTGGAGGAACAGCCGCTTGCCGCGCAGCCCAACCCCTTCGCGGAAGGGCAATCCATCCTGCTGCCGCGCACGAACCTCGCCATCGACGAAGGCGGCGAGAACCGGCTCGCCCTGGTGGAGCGCAATGTCACGCTCGCCGATCTTGTGGGGGGGCTCAACGCACTCGGCGTCGGCCCACGGGACATGATCGACATTCTGAAGGCCATCGACGCCGCAGGCGCGCTGCATGCGGAGCTGATCGTGAACTAGGGGAGCCTGATGCACGGCACCCGCACCCGTGGCGGCCCTAGTCGATCTCGTCGAAAGGCGCTTCCGGCGCTTCCCCCAGGTCCCAGCCGAGAAGCGACCAGGTGCGCGCCATGTGCTCGGGCAACGGCACCGTGAAGCTGCGGCGCAGCCCCGTGGCCGGATGCGGAAGCGACAGGCGCCAGGCATGGAGATGAAGCTTGCGGCTGACCGCCTGACCCAGGCTCGCACCCCAGCCATCGCCCGCGTTCTCCTGGCCGCGGCCACCATACTTGCCATCCCCGGCCACCGGCGTGCCCAGCGCGGCCATATGCGCCCGAAGCTGATGTGTCCGACCGGTGACCGGCCGGAGCACCGCCCAACACGCGCGCGTTCCAGCCGTCTCGATCACCCGATAGTCGGTCCGGGCATGCCGCGCCGCCGCGCTCGCCCCAACTGCGTCCGGATGCACCACGACCATCCGCTCGGCACCGGCACCGCCGGCCTTCTCAAGCCCGTAACGCACCGTGCCCGCCAAGGGCTTGGGGCGCCCGGCAAGGGCCGCGATGTAGAGCTTCTCGGTGCTCCGCTCCCGAAAGGCCCGCGCCAGCGCGACCGCGGCGGCGCCCGTGCGCGCGAGCACGAGAATGCCCGAGGTGTCCTTGTCGAGCCGGTGGACGAGCCTCGGGTCGTCATCCCGCTCGAAATGCAACGCGGCGAGCGCGGCACCGAGATGACGGGTCTGACCCGTCCCCCCCTGCACCGCGAGCCCGGCGGGCTTGTTGAGCACGATCATCTGCGCATCCCGGAAGATCACCGCTTGGCGCACCGTCTCCGCAAGCGCGTCATCAACCCGCTTCGGCGCAGCCGGGCGTGCCGGAGAGAGTGCCGGGCCACCCTCCGCCCCACTGCCCGGTGGAAGCAGGGGCAGCGGGGGCACCCGCACGCTCTGCCCCGGGCCGATGCGCGTCGAGGCCTTCACGCGCCCCCCATCGACACGGATCTCGCCCTTGCGGCAGAGCTTTTCGAGCTGGCCCTGGCTCAACGCCGGGAAGCGCTTGCGGAACCACCGGTCAAGCCGCTGCTCAGCCTCGTCCGACGCCACCGTGAGATGCTGCACCCGGCTCATGCGAGCACCCGCCGCGCAAGCCAGAGCCCAAGCGCGAGCGCGCCGATCGAGAGCAGGACCGAGGCCGCGACATAGCCGAGCGCCAGGGCCGTGCGCCCGCGCTCGAGCAGGTAGAGTGTGTCGAGCGAGAAGGCCGAGAACGTGGTGAAACCGCCCAGCACCCCCGTCATCAACAGCGGCGCGAGATGTAACCAGGCGCCCGGCCGCTCCATGATCCAGACCGCGAGGATGCCCATGAGAAACCCGCCGATCACGTTTACCAGCAGCGTGCCGAGCGGCAGACCCGGTGCGGCCAGCGTCGCCCAATGGCCGACGAGAAACCGGAGCGCCGCGCCGACCGCGCCGCCGAGCGCCACCCATGCAAGCTTCGCAATCACGCCTTGTCCCCGCTCGCCCGCGCCGCACGCCGCTCGGCCAGCCATGCGAGACGGCGGGAAAGCTCCCGCTCATGGCCGCGCTCCGTGGGCGTGAAATAGATGGGCCGGTCGCTGAACGCCTCGGGGAAGTAGTCCTGCCCCGAGAAGCCGTCCTCGGCATCGTGGTCGTAGGCATACCCTGCGCCGAACCCCTGCTCCTTCATCAGGCGGGTAGGCGCATTGAGAATATGCGCGGGCGGTTGCAGATGCCCGCTGCGCGCAGCATCCGCCCGGGCAGCCTTCCACGCGGTGTAGACGGCGTTCGACTTCGGCGCGAGGGCGAGGTGGACCACCGCCTCGGCCAGCGCGAGTTCGCCCTCGGGGCTGCCGAGCCTCTCGTAGCAGTCCCAGGCGGCGAGGCAGTGCGCCACCGCCCCCGGCTCTGCAAGGCCGATATCCTCCGCTGCCATGCGCGTGATGCGGCGTGCCAGGTAACGGGGATCCTCGCCGCCCTCCAGCATCCGCGCCAACCAGTAGAGCGCCGCATCCGGATCGGACCCGCGCACCGACTTGTGCAGCGCCGAGATCAGCCCGTAATGCCCGTCGCCCGACTTGTCGTAGACCGGGGCACGCCGGGTGAGCCGGGCGGCCAGCGCCGTTGCAGAGACGGGCGCCGGGCCAAGACCGGCCGCCTCCTCCGCCAGTGTGAGCAGCGCCCGGCCGTCCCCTTCCGCCATGTCGATCAGCGCCTCGCGCGCCGCAGGCTCGAGCGGCAAGGGCCCGAGGGCTTCTTCCGCCCGGGCGAGGATGCTTGCGAGATCGTCCCGGGCGAGCGCCTTCAGGCGAAGCACCTGCGCGCGGGAGAGAAGGGCTGCGTTCAGCTCGAAGGAGGGGTTCTCGGTCGTCGCCCCCACCAGCGTGATCACGCCGCTTTCCATCTGCGGCAGAAACGCGTCCTGCTGGGCCTTGTTGAACCGGTGGATCTCGTCGACGAAGAGCAGCGTTCCCCGGCCCTGGGCATGCCGCAGCCGCGCCGCCTCGAACACCTTCCGCAGCTCGGCCACCCCGGTGAAGATCGCGCTGATCTGCTCGAAGGCGAGATCGGTCGCGCCCGCGAGAAGGCGCGCGATGGTGGTCTTGCCGCAGCCCGGCGGGCCCCAGAGGATGATCGAAGCCAGCCGGCCGTCGCCCAGCATCGCGCCGAGCGGCCCCTCCGGCCCCAGCAGATGCGCCTGCCCTGCCACCTCCGACAGGGCCTTCGGGCGCAAACGTTCGGCGAGAGGGGCCGGGCCCTTGCGGTCCGCCACCGCCGCCGCCGAGGGGCGGGGCTGCGGGTCCTCCAGTCCCTCGAAGAGATCGCTCATCCGTTCACGATCCGCACGCTGCCCCGCTGCCCTTTGCGCAGGACGCCGAGGTCGACATTGCGGACGCGCACGGCCTCCTCCAGCTCCGCCGTGGTGTTCACCTCCGCGCCATTGACGCTGAAGATCACGTCGCCGCGGCGGAGGGCGGTACGCCGTGCGGGCCCGGTGCGGCCTGTCACCAGGACGCCGGTCGCCTCCGCCGGCAGCCGCGCCTCCACCTGCACCGCAGGGTTCACCGAGATCACGGCAAGCCCGCTCAGCCTGCCGGCGTTTGCAAGCTGTCGCGGGTCCCGCGCCGGGGTCTCGGGAGGCGGCGCCAGCGCCACCTCGGCGCTCATCGGTTGACCGCGGCGGACGAAATCGACACCCGCCGTGCCGCCGATCCCGAGCGTGGCGGAGCGGAAGGCGAGCTCGGCCGGACTGTCCACCGGCGCATCGCCCAGCCCCAGCACAAGGTCGCCGCGCTTCAACCCGGCTGCCGCGAGCGGGCTCATCGGGTGCAGCGCCTCGAGCAGCACGCCCTCCGGCCGTTCGAGCCCCAGCGCCTCCGCCAACTCCCCATCAACCGGCTTTGCCTGCACCCCCAGCCAGGGCCGCTCAAGCCGCATCTCGCCCGACCGCGCGGCCTCGACCACGCGCGAGACGAGATTGGCGGGCACAGCGAAGCCGATGCCGTTGGAACCGCCAGACCGGGTCAGAATCGCCGTGTTCACGCCGATCAGCGCGCCGGTCATGTCCACCAGCGCCCCGCCGGAGTTGCCCGGATTGATCGCCGCATCGGTCTGGATGAAGTACCCGGCTCCGTTCTGGCCGCGTTGACGGGACCCGTTACCCCCGCGGGCAAGGCCCGAGATGATGCCGCTCGTCACGGTCTGGCCAACGCCGAAAGGGTTGCCGATGGCAAGCACGAGATCGCCGACCTCGAGGCTGTCGCTGTCGCGGAACGGGAGCACTGGCAGGTCCGCCGCGTCGTCAAGCTGGAGCACGGCCAGGTCCGATGCCTGGTCGGTGAAGATCACCTCTGCCTCGAACTCCCGCCGGTCCGCCAGCACCACGGTGATCTCGTCGGCCTCGCCCACCACGTGGTAGTTGCTGACCACCAGCCCGTCCTCCCCGACGATCACGCCGGAGCCGAGCGAGTTCTCGATCCGCCGACGCCCCTGGCGGGACTGGCCGAAGAAGTCGCCGAAGAAGCGGTCGAAGAACGGATCGCCCCGGAAGCGGACGCCGCGCTGCCTGCGCACGGTGCGAGTGTAGATGTTCACGACCGCCGGCGCCGCGCGTTTCACGACGGGGGCGAAGCTGAGCGTGATCTCCGCCCGGCTTTGCGGCACGGCCTGAGCGGCGGCCAGAGCGGGCGTGAGAACGAGGGCGACGATGAGAAGTATACGGCGCATAAAGCCTCCGGGCAGCTGAGACCAGAAGCTATGCGAGCGCCGACGGAGCGCCAAGGGGGCCGCCCCGCACGCGGCCGTCACGAACCGGGCACCGAGATGCCCGGCTCGCGGCATCAGCCTCAGTCGTCGTAGGTCGCGAGCGCGTCGTTCGCTGCCTCGCGGGCACGATCGCCCGCGCC
>JBCBHB010000194.1:0-5690 GCA_038526025.1 Pseudomonadota bacterium | reverse complement strand
GGAAGAACATCAGCACCCGGCCATTGGGGGCCCAGGTGGGGCCTTCGTCGAGGAAACTCGTTGTGAGGAGCTGCTCGTCGCTGCCATCGGGGCGCATCACGCCGATATGGAAGCGGCCGCGGACGATCTTGGTGAATGCGATGTGGTCGCCTGTCGGGGACCATACCGGCGTGGCATAGCGCCCGTCGCCGAAGCTGATGCGCTGCGCCCCGCCGCCGCCCGCGCCGATCACGTAGAGCTGCTGGCTCCCGCCCCTGTCGCTCTCGAACACGATCCGCCCGCCATCCGGCGAGAAGGAGGGGGCGGTATCGATCGCCGGGCTGTTCGTCAGGCGTGAGAGGGCGCGGTTGGCGAGGGTGAGCGTGTAGATATCCGTGTTGCCGCCCTGGCTTGCCGAGAACACCACACGATCTCCCTGCGGCGAGAAGCGCGGGGCAAAGGTCATCCCATCCACGAAGCCGAGCCGCTCGCGCTGCCCGGTCTCGAGGCTCTGGAGATACACCTGCGGCGTGCCGTCGTCGTAGGAGATGTAGAGGATCGTCTGCTCGTTCGGCGAGAAGCGGGGGGTCAGCACAAGCTCGCTCGAGACGGGCAGGTAGCGGAGGTTCGCGCCGTCCTGATCCATGAGGGCGAGCCGCTTCTGGCGCCGGTCCTTCGGCCCGGTCTCGTCGACGAATACCACGCGGCTGTCGAAATACGGTCCCTCCCCGGTGAGCGCGGTGTAGATGCCGTCCGCGATCTTGTGCGCGATCCGACGCCAGTCCGGCGGGGCCGCCAAGAGCTGCTGGCCCACAAGCTGCTGGCCGCCAAAGACGTCGAACACCCGGTACTGGACGCGGAGCCGCCCGTCGGCGAGCTGGCCGATACGCGCACGCACCAGCGCTTCGGCCCCGATGGCGCGCCAGTCCTCGAACCGGGGCACCGCATCGAAGCTGACGGGCTGCGCGACATAGGCGGTGCGCGGGATGAGGCGGAAAAGCGCGGTGCTCTCGAGGTCTGCCGCGATCACGGCCGCGATCTCGCCGGCACGGCTGCCGAGCGTCGGGTCCTCGAGCTCGAAGGTCTCGATGGCGGTTGGCAGCGGCTCGACATTCGCGCCCGAGACATCAATGCGCAGCGTCTCGCCGTCGGCGCTCTGCGCAGCAGCAGGTGCCGGCGCGAGGGCGAACAGCAGGGTCAGGCAGGCCAGGGCGCGGATGAGGGGCTCGAACGGCGCGCGCGACGCGGAAAGGATCATGAAGAAAGCCTCACTCTTTCGTCCGGTGTGAAGCGGAACTCGACGGATTTCCAGGTGGAGAGCTTGGGCCCAAGCTTGGCGAATACGCCGAGGGCCTGCGCCCGGCGAAGCGCGGTCTGGGCTGCACGGGAAAGCGCGCCCTGGGTCGCCTTGTCCCCGCCCGAGACGGAGACCTCCGTCGGCGCGCCGCGGAAGCTGCCATCGGGATTGAAGCTCGCCTTGATCACGACCACGAGGTCCGGGTCCCGACGGCCGGGATAGCGGAAATACTCGCGCAGGCTGATCGAGAGCCCTTCCTTCTCGCCGCGGGAAAGCTGCTCGCCACGCGTCGGCGCCGTCGCGGTCGGGCGGCTGGGGGTCGAGACCTTGGGCTTGGTCTGCGCCGTGCCTTCGTTCGCCTTGTCCACGGCCTCGATGCTGGCGTTCGCGGCCTCCAGAGCCGCAAGCACGTCGGCGTCGCTCTGATCCTCCGCCGCGGTCTCCACCGGCTGCGCCTCGGGTTCGGGCGCAGGCGGGCGGGGGCGGGCACGGGGTACGGTGGCCGTCTCGGGCGCCACGGCAGCGACGTCGGTCTCGACCTCGAGCGTCGCCTCGGGTGCGACGTCCTCGGGTTCCGGTTCCGGGGCCGGCGGCGCTTCGGCAAGGCCGGGCGGCGGGGTGGCCGGTGTGGAGGCGAGCGGCTGGACGGGCTCGGTCGCCGGCCGCGCATCGGGCGACGCATCGGTCGCTGGCGCGCTTTCGGCCACCACCCGTGGTGCTTGCGGCCGCGTCGCCGGCGCCGGGGCTTCACGTGGGCGGAGGGGCGGCACCGCAACGGCCGCCGGACGCTCCGCCGGATCCTGCGCGGCAGGGCCCGTGGGCCCAAGCGCTTCCGCCTCCGCCGTCTCAACAGCAGGATCGGCCGCATCGGGGGTCACGGTCGCGGCCGGCGTAGTCTCCGGCGCAGTCAGTCCGTCGTTGATCTCGGGCGCGACGGTGGGCGCAGTCGCCACCGCCGTGAAGAAGTCCGCTTCCGAGACCACGCTGACATCCGAGAAGGAGATCGGGGTCTCCGGCGCCTCGGGGGCGCCGATGCCGATGACGGCGAGCGCGATGAGCCCCACATGGCCAATGCCGGAGACAGCCATGGCCGGGCGCATACCGCGACCCTCATGCCCCGCCAGTCCACCGATCCCTGCCATGACGCTCTCACGCATCGGCCTTGCCTATCCGTCGCTCAACCGCCATCGGGCAAGCGCTGTTCGTTGACGAGCGCGATCCGGCGGAAACCCGCCGCAGAAAGCGCTCCCATCACCTCGGCAACGCGCGCATGGACCACTTCGCCCGCGGCGCGAACGTAAACGCGGTCCTCCGCACGAAGTTCCGCGATCGCGGCGAGGCGGGCCACCAGTGTCTCCGCCGAGACAGCCTGCTCCTGGATGAAGACAGTCCCGTCGGCCTGGACGCTGACGACCAGCGGCTCGGCCGGCTCCTGCGGCAGGCTGGGGGCATCGGTCTCGGCCAGGTCGACCTCGACGCCGACGGTGAGGAGCGGGGCTGCCACCATGAAGATGATCAGCAGCACCAGCATCACGTCCACGAACGGCGTCACGTTGATCTCGGACATCGGCCGCAGCCGCTGGCGGCCGCGGCGCCCGCGGGCGCGACCGCCCGGCTGACCGACCGCCGCGCCCATCAGCCCGCCTCTCTCAGCGGCATGCGGGCGCGATCGACCTGACGGCCGAGGATGGTGGCGAACTCATCGGAGAAGTTTTCGAGTTCCCCGATCAGCCGATCCGCGTCCTGGCTCAGCCGGTTGTAGGCCAGCACCGCGGGAATAGCGGCGAGCAGGCCCAGCGCCGTTGCGAACAGGGCCTCCGCGATGCCGGGCGCGACGACAGCGAGGTTCGTGTTCTGCATCACCGCGATCTGCTCGAAGCTCGTCTTGATGCCCCAGACCGTGCCGAAGAGGCCGACGAAGGGAGCCACGGCGCCGGTGCTGGCGAGGAAGCCGAGCCGCGCGGTCAGCCGATCGCTCTCCCGCGCGATGGCGACGCTCATGGCGCGTTCCACCCTGGCCTGCGTGCCCGGGATCACGCCCGCGCCGGCAACGACGCTGCGGTTCCACTCCACCATACCGGCGGCGAACACACGCTCTGCCGGGCTCTCGGGCTGCGGGCCCACGCGCTCGAACAGATCCTCGAGCGAGGCGCCGGACCAGAACTCACCCTCGAACTCCGCCAGGTGGCGGGCATGCCGGCGGAACTCCAGGATCTTGTCGACGATGATCGCCCAGCACCAAAAGGAGGCGAGGATCAGCATGACCATCACCACCTGCACGGTGAGCGTGGCCTTCATGAAGAGGCCGACCACCGAGAAGTCGATTTCCGCGCCCGGCGGACCGGATGCCTGGGCGACACCGGCAGGCGCTTCCACAGCGCTGCCGCTCACGCTGGGGTCGATGCCGACCCCCGGCGCGGTTTCTATCGTGGCCTGTGCCAGCGTCAGCGCCGCCGCGCTGAACGCAACGAGGTCGTAACCCACGGAACTGCCTCCGCCTCTGGCCCGCTCGCGAGCCTCGCCTCACGCTCCCGGCCCCGGTTCATTCCGGGGCTCCGACGCAACGCTTGCCCCTTATGCGCGAATTCGGATCGAATTTCGAGAGCTTTGCAACTCTCAGCCGACTAGCATGCCGAGCTGTCCGAGAGCGCCTGCGATATCGTCCGGGATGCGCGCGGGGCGGCCGCTTGCGTCCATCATGGCAAGCCTAACGGTCGAGACGAAGAGCGGTTCCCCGTTTCGCAGCACGCGCTGCTCGAGACTGACAGAGGCGCGCTTGAGCGCCTGGAGCCGTGTTTCGACTGTCAGCACGTCGTCGAAGAGCGCGGGGCGCAGATAGTCGGCAGTGAGCCCCCGCACGACGAAGACCAGGCCCCGCCCCTCTTTCAAAGCCCGCTGGTCGACGCCGAGCGCGCGGAGTGCTTCGGACCGCGCCCGCTCGATGAAGCGCAGGTAATTGGCGTAGTAGACGATCCCCGCGAGGTCCGTGTCCTCGTAGTAAACCCTGAGAGTAAAGACGTGCGGGTCGCTCATGCGTCGTCCGCCAGGCGCTCGATCACGGCCGCCATGGCCGCCGCGTGGGCCGGATCGTCCGCAGCATCCGGTAGCGCCGGGGCATAGGCGGCGCGGAGCACGTGCTGGAGGCGCGGCGTGACGACGGCGCGACCGATCCCCTCGATCTCAGCAACCGGGCTTTCGGCCGTGAATGCGTGATCGGACCAAAGGAGAAGGCCCTGCACCGTCTGGCCCAGCGCCAGCGCACGCTCCGACATCGTTGCAAAAACCTCGTCCCGCCGCAGCAGCGTTATACAGATGCGGATCGGCCCGGGGGCGTCCGGGTTCGTCCCCGCGCTCGCCCCAGCCGCCGGCGCAAAGCCGAAGATGCGATACTGGTTGGCACCGGAGGCCTCCAGCACGCCAAGCAGCCGATGGAGATCGGGAATGAGACGGTCCATCGCCGGCAGCGCGCGCAGCTCCGCCCAGGCATGGCAGTTGAAGACCATGAAGTTCACGCCGAGCTCAGGGTCCTCGTCAGCAAGCTCCAGCCCACCGATCGCACTCGACGCACGCAGCGCTTCCCGCCAGATCCGCTCCCCCTCCTCGTGCAGCCCGAAGAAGGCAGGCACCAGCGGCCGCCCCCAGCGCGCGAAGCGGTAGGTGCCGTCGGCGCGGGTGAAGAGCGCGCGCAAAGCGGCCGTGTCGGGTACCGCCATGCCCCGGGGCACTGCACTGTCCTGCATCTGAAACCTCCGCTCTGGCACGGCTTCGCTAGCGTGACGAGCGTGGCGGCACCAGCCCGGTGCGCCGAACCGCCCGCCCCGGAAAGCGCTCGGTCATGTGATTTCCGTCACAAGACGTCATGACAGCACCCCCACCTTTTTAACGTGGAGCCACGGTGTGGGGCCGAGGCGCCACAAGGTCCGGGAGGCTTCGGCGACTGACGGGGGACGCCTCCCGGACCGGCTGCAACACCCTGAAAGCACTCACTATTGGTTGTGCACCACGCGCACGCCGGGAAAGCGTGCGGTCCTGTGCTGCGTGGCACATGGGCTCGGTGAGCCGCTTGCTACCTAGGGCGCATGGTTGCGGTCGCGGGGGTCGCAACCTGGAACCGGCCCGAAATTGGGAGTGTGTTTTCCCGGTCAGGGTCAAAAGGACGCGCGCCGGCTCCGGGGTGGGGAGCCTGGCGCGCGTCTCAGTTTCGGGGGCTCACCCGTCCCGAGACGCTTCCGCAATGCGCCTCAGCGCCATCATGTCCTGCACGATGATCTTGTTGCCATCGGCGCCCAGCATGCCGTCCTTGGACCAGGCGCGAATGCGGCGGTTCACGTTCTCGCGGCTGAGCTGCGCCATCTGGCCGAGGATCGATTGCGAGAACGTCTCCTCGATCCGCGTCTGCCCGCTCTCGAGTTCC
>JBCBHB010000193.1:0-5702 GCA_038526025.1 Pseudomonadota bacterium | reverse complement strand
GCATGATGTTGGCGGTCGGATTGACCGGACCGCAGGCCGCCTCGCAGGTCGAGGAAAGCCCGCTCGCGCCGCCCGAAGGCATCACCAACGCACCCGTTCCCACCCCGCGCGGCCAGGTCCGTGTCCGGGATGGCTCGGGCCGGGTGCTCGACAGCGGGCGCGTCCGGCGCGTTGTCACGCCGCCACCGCCCGAGGACGACATCGTGATCCCCGGCGTCGGCCCCGTGGACGGGCGGAGCCAGGCCGAAGTGGACTCCCTTCTCCCGAACGGCACCGCGCCGCGCGTAACCATCGAAGAAGGCGGCGCCCTTCCGCGGGACTGGCAGAGCATCCTGCAGGACGAGCGGGACCGGGAGCGCGAGGAGCGCGAGGCGCGCTTCGAGGATGCGCCGTTCCGCACCAGCATCGAACGCAGCTTCGGCGACATCTCCCGGGCGATCGAGCTTGGCGAGACCCAGTCGGCAGATGGCGCGGAACTCACGGTGCTCGACATGATCACAGGCGCCACGGAGACCGTCCGCCTCGGCGCCGGGCGCGAGGTTCAGGTCGGGCGCCTCGTGCTCCGCCTGCTGGCCTGCGAGATGCCGGGTGCGGCAAGCGATGTGGGCGATGTGGGCCTCGTCCAGATCTGGGATCGACGCTCAGGGGCGATCGACGAGACGGCGCCCGCCTTCTCCGGCTGGATGTTCGCGGACAGCCCGGCACTCTCCGCGCTCGACCACCCGCGTTACGATGTCTGGCTCAGCAGCTGCACCACGGCCGAGGGCTGATCGGGCATCGCCACGTCGAAGCGCGCATCCAGGCCCAGCGCCTCGTCCAGCAGCGCACGGTAGGTCTGCCGGCTGACGGTAACTGCACCGAGGCTTTCCAGATGCTCGGTGGTGAACTGCGTGTCGAGCAGCAGGAACCCGCCGCGCCGCAGCCGGGCCACGAGATGGGCAAGCGCAATCTTCGAGCCGTCCCGGACATGGCTGAACATGCTCTCGCCGAAGAACGCCCCACCCAGGCACACCCCGTAAAGCCCGCCCGCAAGCCGGCCGTTCATCCACACCTCAACGGAATGCGCGCGCCCCATGCGGTGGAGCGCAGTGTAGAGGTTCGCGATCTGCGGGTTGATCCAGGTCTCGGACCGGTCCGCACAGGCATCCAGCACGGCATCGAAGGCGGTGTTGGTGCGCAGCTCGTAGTCGTCGCGCTTGAGGCGCTTCTTGAGGGAGCGCGATAGATGGAAGCCATCGAGCGGGAGAATGCCCCGTCGCCGCGGCTCGACCCAGAAGATCTCGTCTGAGTCAGCCGCTTCCGCCATCGGAAAAACGCCAGCCGCATAGGCCCGGAGCAAGAGCTCCGGCGTCACTTCAAGCTGGATATCGCCGTCCTTCATTAGGCGTTCCGCGCTGCGTTCCAACGCCGGGCGACACACCCGGTTGCACGTTTCCAAAACGTCTCACAGCATCTTCTCACGAGAAAGGCCCCGCGCTGCAAGGGTTTCAGCTTGATCCAAAGCGCGGACTCTCGGACGGCGCCACGGTAGGGCAAGAATGGTTAAGGAGACGACAATGACATCGGAGCGCCCCATCCAGATCCGAGAGGCTCGGGCGGACGACCCGGCCATCTCGGCGCTCGTTGCCCGTCACCTCGCCCATTCGGCCGAGCACACACCCCCAGAAAGCATCTACGCGATGGACGCAAGCGGGCTGCTCGACCCCTCGATCAGCCTGTTCGCGGCCTGGGACCATCAGGCCCTGCTCGGCATGGGCGCGTTGCGGGATCTCTCCGCCCTCGGCGAGGCGGAAGCAGGCGAGATCAAGTCGATGCACACAGCGGCGGAGGCCCGGGGGAGGGGCATCGGAGCCGCACTCCTCTCCCACATCCTCAGTGAAGCGCGCGCCCGCGGGTACACCGCGCTCTACCTCGAGACCGGCTCCAACGAGGGATACGCGGCCGCACGCGCGCTCTACACCCGGGCAGGTTTCGAGCCGTGCGGCCCTTTCGGCGATCATCAGGGCGACCCGAACAGCGCCTACTACCGCCTCGCGCTCTGAGGCTTCGCCCTAGCGGTCCTGCCCCTCTAGCCACTCCTCGAGCCAGTGGATGTTGTAGACGCCGGCCTTGACCTGCGGCACCTCCACCAGTTCCCGGAAAAGCGGCGTCGTCGTGTCGATGCCGTCCACCACCAACTCGTCGAGCGCGCGGCGAAGGCGTTGGAGACACGCCGCCCTGTCCGCGCCGTGGACGATGAGCTTTGCGATCAGGCTGTCGTAGTAGGGCGGGATCCGGTAGCCGCCGTAAAGCGCGCTGTCCATGCGGACGCCGAGCCCGCCCGGCGCGTGGAAGCTCGAGACCGTGCCGGGAGAGGGCGCGAAGCTCGGGATCTTCTCGGCATTGATCCGGCATTCGATGGCGTGTCCGCGGGGCGTCACCTCCTCCTGCCGGATCGAGAGCCCCTCGCCGGCGGCGATGCGCAGCTGCTCGGCCACCAGGTCCACGCCATAGACCGCCTCGGTCACCGGGTGCTCCACCTGCAGCCGGGTGTTCATCTCGATGAAGTAGAACTCGCCGTTCTCGTACAGGAACTCGATGGTGCCGACGCCGCGGTAACCCATCTCCGCCACCGCCTTGGCGCAGGTCTCGCCGATCTGCTCGCGCGTCGCTTCGTCGATGGCGGGGGAGGGGCACTCCTCCAGCACCTTCTGGTGGCGGCGCTGCAGCGAACAGTCCCGCTCACCGAGATGGACCGCGCGGCCTTGGCCGTCGCCCACCACCTGGATCTCGATGTGCCGGGGCAGCTCGAGGTATTTCTCGAGATAGACCGCGTCGAAACCGAAGGCCGCCTTTGCCTCCGCGCGCGCCTGGGAGAAGGCGGCGCCGAGGTCCGCCTCGGTCTTCGCCACCTTCATGCCCCGCCCGCCCCCGCCGGCTGCGGCCTTCACAAGCACGGGGTAGCCGATCTCGGCTGCCGAGGCCCGCGCCTCGTCGATCGTGTCGACCGACCCCTCGGAGCCCGGCACACAGGGCACGCCAAGGCGCCGCATCGTCTCCTTCGCACTGATCTTGTCGCCCATCAGCCGGATATGGGCGGAGCTCGGGCCGATGAAGGTGAGCCCATGCTCCTCCACCATCTGCGCGAAGCCCGCATTCTCCGAGAGAAAGCCATAGCCCGGATGGACCGCCTCGGCACCGGTGATCTCGCAGGCGGTCAGGATCGCCGGCTGGTTGAGATAGCTCTCGATCGACGGCGGCGGGCCGACGCAGACACTCTCATCCGCCATGCGCACATGCATCGCCGAGGCATCCGCCGTGGAGTGGATGGCGACGGTCTGGATGCCCATCTCGCGCGCTGCACGGTGGATGCGGAGCGCGATCTCGCCGCGGTTGGCGATCAGGATCTTGCGGAACATCACTCGAGGACGACGAGCGGTGCGCCGAACTCCACCGGTTCGGCATTGGCAACCAGGATGGCGGCAACCCGGCCCGCGCGGGGGGCCGGGATCTGGTTCATGGTCTTCATGGCCTCGATGATGAGGAGCGTCTGGCCTTCGGTGACCTGGTCGCCCACGGAGACGAACGGGTCTGCGCCGGGCTCGCCTGAGAGATAGGCGGTGCCCACCATGGGCGATGTCACGGCGTTCTCGGGGGCCGCGGCGCTCGCTGCGGGCGCCGGCGCGGCAGGTGCACTCGCTGCAGGCGCGGGGGCTGCGGCAGGCTGCGGTGTCGCAACCGCCGGCGCTGCCGTGATCACAGGCGCTGGCGCCGGCCGGCTGAGGCGGATCTTCAGCTCGTCGTCATCGCCCCATTCGCGCGCAACCTCGATCTCGCCGAGGTCGTTCTCCTTAAGGATCTCCGCCAGCGCCCGGATGAAGGCAACGTCGGCTTCCGTGTCTCGGCTCATGCGCTCCTCGGATCAAGTCTGTGGGGCCTGCATCGATGGGGTGCCAAAGCGTCCCTCCGGCCCAAAGCCCGCCTCAGCTATCCCGCCCGGCGGTGAACGTCAAACGCCATGCCCGCGGGGCGTTTCCGCGCGTCCCGGGCGAAGCGCGCCGAGGGCTGCGCCCGAGCGGGCCGGCGGGGGGTCGATCCCCCCGTTGGCCCGGCCCTGAGCGATGCCCCGGTCTACGGCTCGGCTCTCAGTTCTCGGCGGTGCGGCGGGCGTCGGCGATCTCGGCCAGGAAACGGTCCGCGGGCAGGAAGCCGCGTACGATCCGGTTGCCGATGATGAAGGTCGGCGTGCCCTGGATGCCCAGGATCTCGGCGAGCTGGTAGTTCTTGTCGATCTCGCTCGCGATTTCGTCCGAGGCCGCGAGCTCCTTCAACTCGGCAATGTCGTAGCCGACCTGACCGGCGATCCGGTACGCCATCGTCTCCGTCAGGTCCCCGCGAAACGCCATCAGCTCGTCGTTGAGCGACGGGTAGAGCTCTGGCTCGAGGCGGTAGGCCGCCATCGCCATGCGCCCCGCCACCACCGACTCGGGGCCGAGGATCGGAAACTCGCGCACGATGAGGCGTACGTTCTCGTCGCTCTCGAGCACCTCCTTCACCGCCGGATGCGCCCGCTTGCAGAACCCGCAGCGGTAGTCGAGGAATTCGACCACCGTGATATCGCCCTCCGGGTTCCCGCCCTCCCAGGAATAGGTCGTGTCGTGCAGCGCGCCGAGATACTGGCTGACAAGCGTGGTCTCCGCCTCCGCCGCCTCGCGCTCGCGCCGCTCCTCCAGCACCTGGATCGCTTCGTAGATGACCTCGGGGTTCTCGATCAGATAACCACGCACCGCCTCGCCGAAGGCCGCCTGCTGCTCCGGCGTCATGTCCGAGAAATCGATGGTCTGCTGGGCCGGCGCCAGGGTCGGCGCGGCCAGAAGACCGATGGCCAGGACGGCAGCGGATCGCAAGGTCGTCGGCAGCATGGGTAGTCCTTTCGCGTCTCACAGGCCCCGGACTGGCGTTCGGGGCGCTTCACAGGGCCGGCTCAGAGCGCTCTCACCGGTCGGGTTCCTTCATCGCCAGAATATCCTGGGCGCGCAACCAGCCGGGTGAGCCCTGGGGCAGCACCTGCTCGGCCCGCCCGGCATGCAGGCGCGCATCGCGCACGCGCCCGCTCAGGGCATACCGTTCGGCGGTGACAAGCGTGGCCATGCCACGGTCCCCGGCCCGATCATAGGCAATCGCCAGGTCGCGCATCATCGAGATGTCCGCGGGGTCCGACCGCCGGGCCTGCTCCAGCACGCCCAGCGCCTCCCGCTCATTCGCCTCGCCGCCCACGGCCAGGAGCACACGGCCGAGACCCGCGAGCAACAGGGGCTCGCGCGGCTCGAGACGCGCAGCCTCCCGGTAGAGCGGCTCGGCCGCGCGCGCATCGCCGGCTTCGTAGAGGATCTGGCCCTTGAGCTCGATATAGAACGGGTCGCTCGCGCGGATCGCGATCAGCCGGTCCACCGTCTCCACCGCACGCGCGGGATCGGGCAGGCGATGATGGGCGACCGCGCGCGCATAGAGATTGAGCTCGCTGTCCGGGTCGTCTGCCGTGCGGTCGAGAACGCGTTCGGGCCGGTCGAGGAAGCCCTGAAGCTTCGCCCGCATGCGCGCGTGCCAGTAGTCGCGCTCGGGCTGTGCCGGAAAGTTCTGTCCCGCCGCCTCGTCCGCCGCGCGTTCGATGAGTTGCAGGCGGTCTGTCGAGAGCGGATGCGTCAGCGTATAGGGGTCGAGAT
>JBCBHB010000192.1:0-5721 GCA_038526025.1 Pseudomonadota bacterium | reverse complement strand
TTCTCGTCCGTGCCGAAGCTGCAGGCCGCGCCGTCGGCCATGCCCGCGCCACCCTCTTCACCAACATCGTGATGACGGAGAACCAGGCGCTCTACGCGAGGCTCGGCTGGCGCGAGACCGGCCGCCGGCCCTACAAGGGCACCGAGATCATCGACTTCGAGAAGCCGCTCGTAGCGGACGGAGGGAGCACATGACCATCAAGGCCGCCATCTTCGACGTTTTCGGCACCTGTGTGGACTGGCGCCGTGGTGTCGCGGAAGCCATCGCCCCTACCTTCAGCGAGAAGGGCGTCGCCTTCGACCCCTATACCTTCGCCGATGCCTGGCGAGACGAGTACCAGCCCGGCATGGAGACAGTGCGCAGCGCCGGCCGCCCCTACACCGCGCTCGACGTCCTACACCGCGAGAACCTCGACAGGGCGCTCACCGCCACCGGCCTCGAGGGCGTCTTCACCGATAGCGAGAAGGACACGCTGAACCACGCCTGGGAGAAGCTGCCCGGCTGGACGGACGTGCCCGAAGGCCTTGCCGCGATCCGCGCGAAGCTGCTGGTTGCCCCCTGCTCCAACGGCTCCATCGCGCTCATGAGCCGCCTCGCGCGCTTCGCGGGCCTCGAATGGGACGCGATCCTCGGCGCGGATGTGGCACGGAACTACAAGCCGGAACCCGTGGTCTACACCGCCTCCGCCGCCGCCTTCGGCCTCGCGCCGCAGGAGGTGCTGATGGTCGCCGCCCATAACGGCGACCTCGCCGCTGCGCGCGAGACAGGGCTGCGGACAGCGTTCATCCCGCGCCCCACCGAGCACGGCCCCGGACAGACCAAGGACCTGGAGCCGACCTCGGACTGGGACTTCGTGGCGGCGGATTTCCACGCGCTCGCCGAACAGCTGCCTGCAGCCTAGGCCCGGCATGGACGACCCAGCCGAAGCAAAGCCCGCCCCCATCTTCGACACGCGCGCGGAGGACGCCTTGGCCCGGCATCATCGTGCCCGCGCCCTCCTCCGCGCCTACAACGCCACCGCCTCGACCGAAACCGCTGAGCGGCGCAAGCTTCTCGAAGACCTGCTGGGCGCCGCCGGTGAGGGCATCTGGATCGAGCCGCCCTTCCATTGCGACGACGGCGGCAACATCGCCCTCGGCGCCGGCGTCTTCATCAACTTCAGCTGCGTTTTTCTGGATGGCGCGCCGATCACCCTCGGCCCCGGCACGCTCCTCGGCCCCGCCGTGCAGGTCTACGCCACCACTCATCCCATCCGGGCGGAGGACCGCATGTTCGCGCGCGGGGGCATCCCCGCCTACCGAACCTCCGCCGAGCCGGTCACCATCGGCGCGAATGTCTGGATCGGCGGCGGCGCCATCATCCTGCCCGGCGTCAGCATCGGCGATGGCGCGGCCATCGGCGCGGGCGCCGTGGTCACCGGCGATGTCCCACCCAATGTGTTCGCCGCCGGCAACCCCTGCCGCGTGATCCGCCAGCTCTAGCCGCCACAGCCGAGGAGAACGGCATGCAGAACACCCAGGTTATCCTCGCCCGCCGGCCCGTGGGCGTCCCCCTGCCCGAGCATTTCGAGATCCGCGAGACACCCGTGCCGTCGCCTGCCGAGGGCGAGGTACTGGTGCGGCTCACCCACTGGTCGGCCGATCCCGCCCAGCGGGGCTGGGCAAACGACGTGCCGAACTACTCCCCGCCCGTGGCGCTGGGGGACCCGATGCGCGCCTTCGCCGTGGGCGATGTGCTGGCCTCGCGCGACCCCGCCTTCGCAGAGGGTGACGTGGTCGAGGGCCTTCTCGGCTGGCAGACCCATGCGGTGGTGAAGGGTGCCGCCATCGCCCGCAAGGTGACCGAGGCGGACCTGCCGCGCAGCTACGCCATCGGCATCCTCGGTCTCAACGGCACCACCGCCTATTTCGGCCTTCGAGAGAGCTGCGCGGCGAAGGCGGGCGACACGGTCGTGGTCTCCACCGCCGCGGGCGCCGTCGGCTCCACCGTCGGCCAGATCGCCAAGATCCTGGGCTGCCGAACCGTGGGCATCGCGGGCGGGCCGGAGAAGGTACGCCAATGCACCGATGAATTCGGCTACGACGCGGCCATCGACTACAAGGCGGAGGACGTGGCCGAAGCCCTCGCCACCCACTGCCCGGACCGGATCGACTGCTATTTCGACAATACCTGCGGGCCGATCTCCGACGCGGTGATGACCCGGCTCGCCCAGGGCGCCCGCATCACCATCTGCGGTACGGCGGCGATCACGGAGTGGGACCCGCTGCCCATCGGCCCTCGCGTCCACCGCCAGCTCCTCGTCGCCCGTGCCCGCATGCAGGGCTTCCTGATCTTCGACTACAAGGACCGCCTCGGCGAGGCGCGGGACGCGCTGGCGGGCTGGCTCCGCGCCGGCACCATCACCACCCGCGAGCACATTCTCGAGGGACCCGAGGCGGCCCCCGGCGCCATCCAGATGCTCTACAAGGGCGAGAACACCGGCAAGCTCATCATCGCCGTTTGAGGCGGGCCGCCAGCGCGCAGCGCCCCCGAACCGTCTAGAGGTCGGTCATCGCCGCCGCGGGGGATGCTTCGCCGGCGCGCGCGAGTGGCGTCTCCTCCTTGTTGAGCCGCTCGTAGAGCGCGCTCCGCAAGGCCGGGATCTGCACCTCGATCAGCTTGTTGAGGCGCTCGCGATCCTGCCGCTTCAGCTTCTCGAAGGTGTTCAGCCCGCGCTTCGCCGCCACCTCGCGCGTGCGCGGATGGACCTGTTCCCACAACATGCGCAGGTCCTCGGACCGGTCGCGCACCAGAAGCTCGAGATCGTAGATCTTCTCGAACGTCTCCCCCAGCCGCGCCACCTTGCTCTTGCGGGCGCGCGGCAGAACGAACAGCTCGAAGACCACGCCGACCAGGAGGAAGACGCCGATCATCAGCGGCAGGGCCAGGATCAGGCCCGTTACCACGGCCGCGGCGCTCAGGCCCGCGAAGAGCAGCATCAGCGAGATCCAGAGCGTTCGGCGATAGACCCGAAGTTCCCGCGCCGCCTCGTCGATCACGAAGGCATGCAGGCGCAGCCGCTCCGCGAAGGTCTGAACCTGGGTCACCATGTTGTCGAGCCGCCGCGCCGGGGCCCGCCGCAGCTCCGACACCAGGTCTTCGCGCGCCTTCTCGAAGTCATCCATCGGCAGGCCGGAACGCGGCTGGCCCGGCAGGGGCACGAAGGTGTTGTAGATCAACGGCAGATCCTTGCGCGGGATCACCTTGCCGAGGTTCCAGCAGAGCGCCCCGCAGGCGCGCGCAAAGTCGTGCATGCTGCGGAACTGGTCCATCTTGTTCATGACGATCTGCAGCTTGTGGTCGATCCCGCTCAGGGACTTGTTGAACACCTGCAGGGTCTCGCCCGTGGTGCCCGGCTTGTCCGGGTCGAAGAACACCAGCACCACATCCGCCCGCTCGGCAAACCAGCGCACGACGCCCGGAAAGTCGTAGCCGCGCCCGCTCTCGGCCTTCGCCTCGTCGATCATGCCGGGGGTGTCGATCAGCGTGACGTTGCGCAGAAGCTCCACCGGACGGCGCTTCAGGCGCACATGGGTGACGAGCTGATCCCCGAAATGGCGCAGCCCTTCGTAGGGCAGATCCGGGTTGCTCACCACCGCGGGCCCGTCCCGGTCGCTCTCATGATCGCCATAGGTGATCAGCGTGAAATCGTCATCCGTCGGCGCAACGCCGGTTTTCTGGACATCGGCGCCGAGCAGATAGTTGATGAAGGTCGACTTGCCCGACGAGTGGTTCCCAAGGATCACCACGATCGGCGGTCGCTTGATCTCGCCAACCGTCGGCGGGCGCTGAAAAATGAACTGCTCCGCGAGCGGATCGAGCGTCTCGGTGTAGAGGCCACGGATCTTCTCGGCGAACTCTTCCATGAAGTGCTTCAAGCCGCCCCCCTGCGTCTCAACGATATCGCGCCCGCCCGCATCGTGCCGGCGAGCCCGGTGGGAAGTGTGTTCCGACCATGCCGGGTCAACTGGTCATGGCCGGAATGCACGGTGCTTCGAACCAGGCTCGGCTTATGGCAACAGCCGCCGGCCTCCTCCAACAACGCATCCGGGGCGATCTGGCTGCATCTAACTTCTCAGCAAGGCCCAGGCCCCGGCCGCGGTTGCTGCGATCAGGCCTCGCCTTCGCCCTTCGGCACGATGCGCCCGAGCGGGCGACCGCCGACGACATGGACGTGATAGTGAAACACCTCCTGCACCCCGTCCTCGCCCGCGTTCGAGACGATGCGGAAGCCGTTGCCGCCGGCAGCCGCCGCAACGCCCTTCTCGCGCGTCACGGTCGAGACCAGCCGGGCGAAATCGGCCAGCTCCGCATCCGAGGCTCGCGCACCGAAGTCATCCGCATTCACATAGGCGCCCTTGGGGATCACCAGCACATGGCAGGGTGCCTTGGGATAGATGTCCTCGAAGGCGAGGCTGTGGTCGCTCTCCGCCACCTTCTTGCAGGGGATCTCGCCCTTCAGGATCTTCGCGAAGATGTTCTCGGGGTCGTACTCATAGGCCATGGGGGGCTCCGTCGCGGATGGTCTGGCAGTCAGGCGGCCGCCTGGGTGAGGGAGAGGAAGACATCCTCCAGATGCGGCTCTTCCGTCGAGATGTCTACGATGGATAGCCCCCGCGCCGCCGCCGCCTCCACCAGTTCGGGCGCCCCGCGCTCCGCCTTGCGGTAGGTCAGCGCCAGCGTATCCGGGGCGCGCAACGCGGCCTCAACCCCTGCCCCGAAATCCGGCGCCGCATCCACCGGCTCGGCAAGGCGCAGCACCAGCGTCTTGGCGTCGAGCCGGGAGAGCATCGTGGCCGTGTCCTCGCTCGCGACAATCTCACCATGGTTGATGATGCCGATCCGGTCGCACATCGCCTCCGCCTCCTCGAGGTAGTGGGTCGTGAGGATCACGGTGGTGCCCGCCGCGTTGAGCTCCCGCACATAGTCCCAGAGAAGCCGGCGCAGGCCGATATCCACCCCCGCCGTCGGCTCGTCCAGCACCAGCACATGCGGCTTGTGGACCAGCGCCTTCGCCACGAGCAGCCGCCGCTGCATGCCGCCCGAAAGCGTGCGGGCATAGGCCTCCGCCTTGTCGCCCAGCCCGAGCCGCTCGAGGATCTCCCGGCAGCGGCGTTCCTTCTTCGGCACACCGTAGAGCCCGGCCTGCGTCTCCAGGCTTTGGATGGGGGTGAAGAACGGGTCCATGTTCAGTTCCTGCGGGACCACGCCGATAGCCGCGCGCGCCTGCCGCGGGTTCACATCCGCATCGAACCCCCAGATGCGGACGCTGCCGGCGCTCTTCACCACCAGGCCCGCAAGGATGTTGATGAAGGTCGACTTACCCGCCCCGTTGGGTCCCAGAAGCCCGAAGATCGAGCCGACGGGAATGTCGAGGTCCACGCCCTTGAGCGCCCGCTTCGCCTCCCCACCCGATGGCGCGTAGGTCTTCTCGAGCCCCCGAACCTCGATCGCGTTTTCGGGCATCTCATGCTCCCGTGCCTGCCACAGCCTCTGCTGTGCGCCCGAAGCATAGGGCGGCTGCCGGCACAAGCCACGCCTGCCGTGCAATGAGGATCAGTCCCGCTCGCAGTCTTTCACGACATGCAGCGCCTTCGAGGCCGCCAACGCTTCCTGAAGCGCGCCCCCGCCCTCGGCGGCGGCCGAGATGATGGCAAGAAACTTCTTCTGCCAGACGACGTA